>ONEP01000032.1 GCA_900316875.1 Candidatus Ruminimicrobium bovinum | reverse complement strand
TATTGAAGCAATAAATGGTTTTATTAAAAATTTATCATCCAAAAAATATACCGAAAAATTTATGGATAACGGAAAAAATATAAGTCCTGATTTTACATTAATGTTTATATATCCGGAAGAAGCATATATATCTGCTTTAAGATATAAACCTTCTCTAACCAATGAGGCTTGGAAAAAAGAAATAGCAATAGTATCGGCAACATCTTTGATACATACAATAAGGATAATAGAAAAATTATGGGATGTTCAAAGGCAAGTAGAAAATCATGAAAAAATAGTTTCTGTAGCAAAAAGTTTTAAGACAAGAATTATAAGTTTTATAGATAATATGGCAAAAGTAAGCGGTAATATTGAAACACTTAATACTAATTTTAACAAGTTTTCAAATACAGTTAAAGGTGATAGATGTTTAGAAAACTTATTAAAAGAACTATCTAATTACTGTATTAATTCGGAAAAAGAATTAGATTTAAATAAAATTAAAGAAATAAAAAATATTGAAAATAAACTTTTATAAAATAAATAAAATTAGGAGTATATCATGTCTTTTCTAAGTAACAAAAAGGAAATAAAAAATCAAGCTTTAGAAGAAGAAATATCTATTGAAGATATTTTAGATCAAGAAATTGTAGACAAACCTCAAATATTAAAAAATATTGCAACAAACAGATCGCAACAATATAAGATAAAACAAAGCGGTATGCCTGCATTCAGAACGGCACTGGATTATATTCGTATAAAAAGGATGGAAGTTGTAGCAAGACATAATACTAAAATAAGCACATTAGTTGAAAATAAAAAAAAATTGGAAGATGAAATAGACAATTTGAGAAGACAACAGAATGAACTAGACGAAAAAAAAAGACAAACGGTAGAAAACTTATCTAAGGAAGTAAGAGAAAAATATCAAAACAAAATAAATTCGGAAGAAAATGAAATAAAAAATAAAAAACAAGAAATAGAATTAATAGAACAGGAAATAGAGAAACTCAAAAATTCGGATAATCAATATAATTGGAGTTTTGAATTAATGATAGTAACTTTGTTGGCTGTTTTCTTGCTTGTATATCTGTGGTTATTTTATGCAACGGCAACATATTCTGCTTTCTTTAAAGATGTTGAAAATTTGGGAACAAAAATAATAAATACATTTTTAGATCCTACAGCAGTAAGCGATGCATGGAAACATGGTTGGGGTATAGGATTGTTTGTAACATTATTCCCTTGTATATTTGTGGCATTAGGATATTTTTCTTTTAATTTTGATAATAACGAAGAAAATATAAAAACAGAAAATAATAATAGAGAATATAATAATATAATAGTAAAAATTATAAAAGGATTTATAGATTTTTTTCAAAATAATAAATTTATAAAAGCTGTAGGGATTTTATTAATTGCTTTTATGTACGATGTTTTAATAGCTTACATAATCGCCGAAGGTGTTTTTAAACAAAATATAGGACTTGACGAAAATACTATATTTAATTGGAAAATTTGTTTAAAAGATCCTCATTTCTGGTTGATAATAGGAGCCGGTTTTATTGCATATATAATATTTGGTGGTATTTGTAATTTAGCCTCTAAAAAATGGGAAAATTTTAATTCGCAAAAAAGAGAAATAAAAAAGAGAGAGAAAAGTAAAAATTCAAAAGAAGCACGAATTTATCATATTGAAAATGTAAAAATACCTAAAATAATAGAAAGAAGAGAAAATGAAGAAAATAATATTCTAACATATAGGCAAATAAAAATTTTTGACGATGAGTATCAAAGAAAAGAAAATAGTATTAACGATAAAATACAAGCAATAAGTGTTATAGAAAATGAAATTAATAGTATAAGAAACACGGATATTCCTCCAAGAGAAATTAATATTTATAACTCTTATGTAGAAGGCTGGGGTCTGCCAATAGAAGATGAAACTTATAAAGCGGATGTGCATAGCTTTTATGAACAATTTAGAAAAGATCATAATATGAATTAAATAAGGAGATAATAAGATGAAAAACAAACTTCCACTATTAATTTTAATAGTTTTAGCATTAGTTGCAATTGTCGGTGCTATAATATATATTAACAATAAAGATATTACAGAAGAAAGTAGTGCGGAAGAATTATTAATAAAAAATGAAAAAGAAATTACAAAAAACAACAATATTCAAGAAGAATCCATTAATAATATAAAAAATAAGGATAAGCATTTAAATATTACAATTTTATTAGATTTATCTGATAGAATTGCAAAGATTACAAATGAAAATGGAATAGAATTAAAAAAGGATTTTGATCCAAAAGAAAGAGATTTAGAAATTATAAATACTGTTATTAATATTATAAAAGAAGATGCAAAAAAAGGAAACTTATCAGGTAAAAAGAAACTAATCAATTTAAGAAGTAAAATAAAAATGTTATGTATTCCAAAACCGCAAGATAATCAAATAAAATTTGATGGTTTAAATATTGATTTTTCTGATAAAAAATATAATGGTAGTAATTCCGGTTTGATTTTAAAAAATCGTCAATTTATTAATTTAGCAACAAAAACAGAAATAGTGAAACAAATATATGACAAAATATTACTAAATAAAATTTTTCCAGGTTCGGATATTTGGAAATTTTTTGAACAATATGCAAAAGCATATTGCATAGAAAAGGATTATAGAAATATTTTAGTAATTTTCACCGATGGTTATATTTACCATGAAGATTCTATTTATAAAGAAAAAAACAGATATTCTTATATAACAGGTAATTTACTAAATCAATATGGTTTTAGAAATAAAAATCTAACATTAGAAAAGATAAAACAGAAAATAAAAGAAGAAGACTTTGGCTTAATTACAAGAGTTTCAAATTTACAAGATTTAGAAGTTTTGGTTGTGGAAGTTTTATCAAATAAAAAATGTAAATTTGACGGATATGTCATTACTGAAGTATTGAAAAAGTGGTTTAATGAAATGGGAATAGTTCATAGTAATATATTGTTATCAAGTGATGATAAAAATTTAACCGGTAGTAAAATTAAAGAATTTTTTAATTATGTTCAGTAATAAATACTGAAAAAATTTAAGTGAAGTCTGTAAAATATATATGAAATGTTTATATGAAAATAAAAAGAATACTTTTGACATAGGCTGTATGTCTTTTCTTTTAGCTTTTTTGTGTCCTCCGTTATGGATATTTTTATATTTGATATGCATATTAAATTATTGTGATGACAGTGAACAAATAAAGCAATAATCAAAAATATCTCCTGTTAGAATGTTTACAAATTATGTATAATAACTCTTATACATAATTTGGCTTGGGTTCATTTGAAATAGTTGTCATTGTAGTCTTTTTGGTTGGTTTGCAGTTTATTGTAAAAAATAAATTTGTTTAAGGATTTTCATGACAAGTGATGAATTAATAAATTTAGCTTTTGGTTCGCAACAAATATATCCGTTGTTTGAACTTTATATATTTCAAAAAGATAAATATTTTTTGGAATATTTACAAATAAATTATCCTTCTGTATACGATTTTATAACATCAAAACAATTAACAATAAAACATTTAAAAGACGGTATTGCAGCAATAACTATAAATCAAACAACGGGGAATGTTATTTTATTTATAAATTACCATAAAATTACATACATAAGAAATATTTGTTTAGGTATGGAAACGGAAAGTTTTTATGAAACATTAGCTTGTTTGATAATGCACGAACAGTTACATTATATGTTAAAACACTTTAGAGTTCCTTTTGACGGATATAATCATAAACAACTGAACATTGCTCAAGATATGGTTATAGACAATATGATTCACAGAATTAATCCCGGCTGGAGAAATTGGCAAACCGTTGTAGATGAAATAAACAATACAATAGATAAACTTAATAAAAACACTATGTTTAACAAAATATCTACGGAAGAAAATTCTAAATACGATTTGTTAAATTTCAGTGATTTGGATATATATTTTTATATAAGTGAATTAAATCTTAAAAACGAACAAGAAAGAATAGATAAGCACGAATGGAACGGTGATAAAGTAACTGAAGATTCTAATGGTGCAGAACAAGAGCATTGTCAAAATAATGATACAGAAAATTCACAAGAAAAAAGTAAAGAAAACGATGAAAAACAAGATAATTCAGACAAAAAAGATAATAACAACGAAATAAATAAATCTGTTGAAGATATATTTGATAAGCTGGCATCAAAAGCAAGAGAAAGAATAGCACAAAATACTAACAGAAAAATAGCTAAATTAAATAACAATAATTCCGATTTGTTGGATAAAGTTATAAATAAATTGCAAATGGTAAAGAACATAACCTTTTTAATATATTGAAAAAATATATTAAAAAAGTAAGTTATAAACAAAAAATTAACACATGGAAAAAAATATCTAAAAAACAGCCATTAAAAAGACCTGGAGTAATGTATAAAAAAACTCCG
>ONEP01000042.1 GCA_900316875.1 Candidatus Ruminimicrobium bovinum | reverse complement strand
TTCAAGCAATTGATTATATCTTTTATAAGGATATACCATCGTTTCCCAATTAGCCATAAAAAAATTCTTCAATATAAAAATTTTTTCATCATCGGCTAAATAAGAAGCTTGTTTCAATGTTAAATTTAAAAACTTATCTTCCGCTTTTCTTTTTGAATATTCTTCCAACTGAATAAGTAATGACGGAACAAGATTTATGTTTGATTTTATTTTAGGATAGTTATCTAAAATTGCAGCCATATCATAATAATCTTTTGTAGCATGTAACCTAACCCAAGGTAACTCATAAATATTAGTCTTAGGATTTTTATATATAGGTTGATGTTGATGCCATAAAAATGCTAAATAAATTTTTTTCATTATTTTTTATCGTTTAAATTTTGTTCGGCTCTAACGGAATACTCACTGTTAGGGTAATTATCCTTTATTTTTTGATAAATATCATTTGCCTGCTCAACTTTATTTGTAACTTTATAAAATCTTGCCAAATTTTCCATAACGGAAGGGACCAAATAATTATCGGAATACAAATTCAAAAACATATTCGAATATTCTATGGCTTTATCAAAACTGCCGGTCTCTTCGTATATTAAAATTAATGACGGATATGCCAACGGTCTGACGGTTTTAGGTTTTCCGTTGTCAATAATATACTTTAATAAAACCTCGGCTTGTTCATATTGTTTTTCGGATATCAAATGAGTTGCCTTCATAAATCTCGCTCTGTAAGAGGCGGTTGTATTTGAATATTGATCTATTATATCATCTATTATGCCGAAACCCTGTTCTATATTATTGTTTGCTATATAGTTTGAAGCAATCGTCAACTTGTAAGAAGCATCATTTGCTAAAATATTAAGACGAGCTTTAACAAATACGGCAAACAAAACAATACCTGTCACAAAACATAAAATCGTTATAATCGTATTTCTGTTTTTCTTTATAAAGCCGATAAAATTTTTATACTTATTTTTGTTCATAATATTTCCCCCAAAATATCAATTTAAATTAATAAAACATAACCTAAAATTTATTTTGTAAATTTTTTATAATCTCAAATGCATTTTTTTGCATTATTTCAAAGTATTTAAAATCAAGTCCTGCATTTACCAAAGTTATTTTAACTTTATCATTATCCATTAAATTTTCTGGTTCATGTGTATCGGTATTCAATACCATTTTTGCACCACATTCAAGAGCTAACTTTGCAACTTCTTTATTTGTTGCATTATGTCCGCACCTTGTTGTAATTTCCAAACATACGTTATTTTTTTTTGCCAACATTACATCCTCTTTTGTTATATGCCCGGGATGTGCCAAAATATCTATGCCTGCCTGCACCGCATAATGATTTGTCTGTTCCGGAACAGTTTCGGCAACGGTTTCCCCGTGAACAACTATAATTTCTGCACCGCAACTTCTACATTCGGCAACTATTTCCTTAATAAGTTTTGGCGGGACATAAGTTATTTCAACACCCGGAATTACTAAAATTTCATAATTATCCTGAAGAATTTTTGAAACTTTTATAATTCTCGGTATTACATAATCATAAGTTGAATAATCAACATGGTCGGTTAATGCAATTGCTTTATAACCTTTAAATTTAGCCCTGTAAACAAGTTCGCTCGGCAATAAAACGCCATCCGAAAACAATGTATGTGTATGTAAGTCAATCACTAAAAAAATACCTCCGATATTTTTTAGCTTAAAAGCCAGGAACGAACTCTTCGTGTTCTTAGCTAAAAAGCCGAAAAATTTATAATAACAAATTATATGGTTATATAATTATTAATTTTTTAAAATTCAAATTTATAATCCCATAAATTAAAAAATTACTAAGTAATTTTTATTATATCAAGCATTGAACAAAAAAGCAATTAAAGTTTCTTTACTTGTTTTTTTGCAAATGCAATTGCTTCCTGTTTTGTTTTAATTAAACCTTCATCATATTTATCATTTATTAATTTTAACAATTTACCTATAATTTTTCCGGGAGCAATTTTTAATTCGTTCATCAAAATATTACCGTCTATAATCTTTTCCTTCTTAGGTTTTGTTAGCAAATCAAAATAAGCATTCATAAATTCATTAACATATTTTTCTTGTTGTTTTAACCCTTTTCTTGAATAAATTTTTAACGGTTTGTATGAATGCCAATCCGCTAAAGCAAGCAGCAACAAATCCGGAACGATGTTACCTATATCTCTAAATAATCTCAATTTTGCTCTTTCGGTAACCGTTTCGGATTTTAATAAATTTGACGGTCTCATATGATATAAAACAACAGAACATGCATATTCTATTTCTCTATTGCTCATTTTCAAATTTTTCATTATCATTGATATATATTTTGAACCTATTTCCTCATGACCTAAAAATCTCATTACTTTACCGATTTTTTTTGCACATTTAGGTTTTGCACAATCATGAAATATTGCAATAAATTTCAATAAATTTTTTCTATTAACATTTTGACTGAAATTTTCGCATAAATATTGTGATAATTTTTCATTAACACTTGGAAAATAACCGCTTAATTTTTCAAATATTTTTTCCAATGATTCCATTGTAAGCAATGCATGTTGAAAAAGCCCTTTAGGATGGTAATAGAACTTTTTAGCGGATTTTTTCATTTTATAAACAAACGGAAACATA
>ONEP01000257.1 GCA_900316875.1 Candidatus Ruminimicrobium bovinum | reverse complement strand
TGTTCGCGCTCTCCGCATCTGTTGCCGGGAATGGGATACAGCTTTCGTGGCCTGCCGTTCCCGATGCGAGACAGTACACTATTTACAGATCGACGACCTCGGATCGCTCTGCCGCCGTGCAAGTCGCAGATCACCGGCCTTCCAAATTGGGCACCACCTTTCTGGACGAGACGGTCGCTCTTGCGCCCGGCACCACTTATTACTATTGGGTGGAAGCTATAGCGCTATGGGAGACGATCGGGTTCTCCAAGTGCTCGATCGTGTATGTGCCATCTGGGGACGAGTCGCCCGATCTGGGCTATGGCTGGTTGGACGGCTGGCCGCAGGCTGTGTTTTTGTCGGCGGAGACGGACAGCCTGCAGGCGGTTTCTTCGTTTGAGATCGGGACGAGCATCTATCTGAACATGGGAATCGAAAATTTCGGAGACGCGCCGATCGCAGCCCCGTTCGTCATCCGCTTTGAGTTGCGGAATAGCTCCGGCGCGCTGGTCGGCTCGCAAAGCGAACAGATGTCTCCCGCCTATGACTGGCAGCACGGAGTCACCTTTACCGATTGCGACCTCGATCTGCTTCAGGGGCTTCCTGTCGGCTCGTATGAATTGCGGGTGCTTCTGGACTTCGCCGAAGACATCGCCGAAGACGACGAGTCCGACAATGAATTCACCTACACGTTTGACATTGCGGCGGCAGGCGAGGTGAAGTACGCAGATCTCCGTTTCTACGGGCCAACCGACGTCTATTCAAGGATATTCTTCAATGGCACCGCCGATAGAGACGGCGCAGTGCACGTTATCGACGTGTCGCAAGCGGCGGGATGCTACATCCATTATGTCTATCTCAATGATGGCGATCTCAACATACGTACACATCACCAGGCCGGCTTCGAGATCAAGGACATTTACGGAAACGTGATCAAGCGTTTTACCGACGAGGGGTCCGCCGAACTGTCGGCGGGATACTTTATACGCGACTGGATGCGGGTTGACCTGTCGGGACTTGCGGAAGGGTGCTACAAGATGACCGTAAGGCTTGACGATAACGATAACATACGAGAGTCGGACGAGACAAACAATTCGGAAACGACGGCCATCACGATCCGGAATCCGGCGAACGCGCCCGCTTTGAACGATGCGCTTGGCGTTGGAAATGTCAGATTCTACACGAACGACGGCAGTCTGGTCTTCGCGGAAACGTGGGAATCGGCTGACGGGGTATCGGCCGTTCAATTGGGACCGTGTGACCATAGTTCTTCCGTGTCGCTCATGTCGGAAACATTCGAGGGGCCGGGCGAGCTGACGTTCTCGTGGCGTGCGTCAAGCGAGAAAAGGTATGATCTTCTTACCTTCCACGTCGACGATACTGCCGTTCTGACCAATTCAGGAACCACGGCTGGATGGACAACTGAGACGGTCAGGATAGGAAGCGGTAGCCATACGGTAAAATGGCGCTATTCCAAGGACAATATAGACGACAGGGGATTTGATTGTGGATGGGTTGATTGCGTGTCGTGGATCCCGGCCGGATCTCAGAAGCCAGGCGCACCTACCTTGCGATCCTTTTCGGGGAACGCAGATGGTATCAGCGTGAAATTAGACATGCCGCTCAACGCAGCCGGCTATAACATCTATCGGGCGACCGCAGCTAATCCGCCCGATCAGCCATGCCATTCATCCTTCGCGAGCGGCACTTCGGTAACCTTCCGCGATGAAACCGTCACGCCTGGCGTTGACTACTACTACTGGATGTCGGCATTTGACGGTGCCGGCGTGGAAAGCGATCTTGTCTATTGCGGCAAGGAATACAGGCGCGTCGTGCTTGATGTCGCCTGTGACGAGTACCGCTTCGATGCCTATGCGTATACAATGTCATGCGAAATTGAGTCTAACGTCTCAGAATGGTCGGCGCAACCATCCCACCCGTGGATCACTGCCAGCAAACTGACAAGCGAACTGTTGGGATTTTCCGTCCTCGCGAACAGCGACACGGAAGACCGCGATGGCTGCATAACCATAATCGCCGGTCTCCAGACGCCGCATCCGGCGACTAATATTGTTCAGATATTTCAGAGCGGGAATCCCGATGGAGGCCATACGTCGCCTCCCGGCCCGCCCGATCCACAGCCGTCAGCCGAGCTGTCCTTCGGCATTGGCGAGGTGTCTCATTTCTCTATCCCGAATGTGGGCGAGGCGACGCTCGTTGGCATCTCCAACGTCACGTGGGAATGCTTCTCCGGCACGGACGACTTTGGCACGCTCGTGTTTTCGGACGAGCGGATCGTCGATGCCGAAAAAAACGCTGGTGCCGCGATGAAGGACGATGACACGTGGTGCTACCCGTTGTCGGACATGAATGCCCTGTTCTGGACGGGCTGGGCGCAGAATTGCATGTCCTATGCCACCGTCGATGCGATGGCGGACTATTTCCGCGCAAATCCTGCGAAGCTTCGCCAATGGACTGTTTCTGCGGGGATGCCCGGCGGAGGGTATCCTGAAGAGGGGGAATACGGGTACGACGGGCTTTTTGATTGGTTCACGGAGACGACAGGCAGCGACCTGGCCCAGCATGTCACGTCGGGCCCGATAGATCGTACGTTTGGGGCGTCGATACGCAGTTTGCTGGACGATGGAAGCCATGTCATTCGTTTGGCCGTCTATTTTTCGCATACGCAGAACCAGAAGTGGAGTTGGTGCAATGCCTACGGGGGCGTCTCCCATGGAGTCTTGTGCGTAGGCTACGTGGCGGACAAGAGCAAGGCGGCAACCGATCCGACGAGCCTGAAGGCCTTGTTCATTGTTGATCCTGACAACGACCAGTCTTCTGGAGCAGGTGGTAGGTACGCGCCCAACGCGATAGCCTACTGTCCAGTTAGATGGGATAGCACGATTGGGGCGTACGTGATAACGGGCATCTGGGGGGAGGAGTCTGAACTGTGTGAACTTTCGGAAACAGATGGGTATCGAGCGCTGGCCAACTTGCAGACAGAAAGCTTTGATGGAACGGTGCTCGGCGAGGCGCTGGACGCGTCCGAGCTCGTCTACAGCGCGGGCGGTGACGCGCCCTGGTTCGCGCAGGCGGAGGTGACGCACGGCACGCCGTCCGCGATCCGGAGCGGGGCGATCGGAACCGGGGGCGGCACGTCGTGGATCGAGACGCAGATCGAAGGGACGGGGCAACTCTCGTTCTGGTACAAGTGCGAGACGTTCCAGGGGATGGACAAGCTCACGGTGACGATCGACGGCGCGGAGGCGGGGACGTATTCCGGG
>ONEP01000030.1 GCA_900316875.1 Candidatus Ruminimicrobium bovinum | reverse complement strand
TTTTCAATTAAAGATAATTATTTTAAACAGAATGAGCCATATTTGATACAAAATATTTTAAAGAGGTTTTCCAATCCGGAATATTTACATTTAATTGTTCCGATATTTTTTTGTTTGACATTACCGAATATAAAGGCCTAACTGCTTTTGTAGGAAAACTTGACATTGGAACAGGTTTTATTTCAACCGGAATTTTCATATTTTTGATAAATTCCAAAGCTAATTCATATCTTGAAGCACTTCCTGAATTAGGAAGATGATATAAACCGGTTAAGTTTTTATCTGTTGCCATAAGGACATATTTTACAACATCAAAAGCAAACGTAGGAACAGATATTTCATCACAGGAAACATTTATGGTTTTGAATTTTTTTGTCCAACCGGATAATTTATAAAGAAAATTTTGCTTACCGTTTCCTATTAACCAACTTAATCTGAATATTAAGGAATTATTATATTTTAATGCTTCAGTTTCACCTTCCAATTTACTTTGTCCGTAATCATTTAAAGGATTTGTCTTATCGGTCTCAATATAAGGGCATTGTTTTTTACCGTCAAAAACATAATCCGTACTGAAATGAATAAATTTTGCATTTGTTATTTTTGCCTGTTCTGCCAAATAAGCAACGGCATCTCTGTTTATAAGATATGATAAATTTTTATTTAAAGACGAATTTTCAACATCAGTATATGCGGAACAATTTAAAATAATATCCGGCTTATATGAAGAAACAACCGTCTCTATATTTTTTTTATTTGTAACATCAAATTCTTTTTCGTTCGGAGCTAAGAAATTTATATTTCTTTTTTCAAATTCCAAAATAAATTCCTTTGCCAATTGTCCCGAACCGCCGGCAATCAAAATTTTCATTTAAATATATCCTTGTTTGTTTGTATATATTCAAAATTATATTCGGCTTCAGCAAACGGCAAATGTTTTAAATCTTTTGCAGATATTATAGGATTTTTACATGACCATGTTATATTTAAAGTTTTATCGTTATACATAATTCCTCTTTCGTTTTCCGGGGAATATATATTTGAACAAAAATATTCAAAATCAACGGTATCCGATAAAACCTCAAAACCATGTGCAAAACCTTCGGGAATATATAACATACTTTCTTTATTTGAATTTAAAATAACACCTACCCATTTGGCAAATGTAGGAGACCCCTTTCTCAAGTCAACGGCAACATCAAAAATAGCGCCGGAAACAACTCTTATTAACTTTGCCTGTGCAAAAGGTGCTAATTGATAATGAAGTCCTCTTAAAACACCTTTCGTCGAATGAGAAAAATTTATCTGTTTTATATTAATATTTATCCCGAAATTTTTAAAATCTGTAAGTTTAAAAACTTCTTCAAAAAAACCTCTGTCATCTTTAAATTTAACAGGCTCTATTTGAATAACATCTTTTATTGCTAATTTATTAAATTTAAAAGGCATTTTTTTCTCCGGTAAAATTTCCATGTCATTTTTAATACTATATTTCCATACTTCTCAAGTTTATCAAAAACTATTTTTTAATTTTTATAATAATAACAATCACCGGTATACAAAGTTGAAGTAATTCCGTTTTCAATTACGGTTAAATCTCCGCAAACCAATTTTAATTTTAACGTATTACCTATTCTTGAAAAAGCAAAAATACTACCTTGTGACATTTCCGTAGCACTATACTTATTTAACGTTACACCAATTTTACCTTCTTTGGAAGAATCCAAATTATAAACTAAAATTTCTCCCGTAACAGGATCTTTGGCTATTAGAAGGCCTTGTCCCTGTTTTAAAATAAAATCGGAATTAAATATCGATATCACAGCCATTCCGGTAGAAATTATCTTTGAACCGTATAATAATTCCGGAACATCTTCACTGTCATAATATCGTTGAACATCATCTTCCTGAACGGAAATATCAAGTCTTTGAGTAAAAAATTTTACGAAAAAGTCATTTTGTGCATATATCGTATTCACAAAAAACAATATCGAACATACCATCAATATTTTCTTTATCATAAAATTTACCCCAATATTACTTTAACTTTATGCAAACCGCCGTTAAAAGGTTTTATTATATTGCCTTCTATTTTTTTACCGTCAACAAAAATTTCTTTTACATGACTGTTTTTCTTCAACTGAGAATTTTCAAAATTAATATCATATTGTGCTTTTCTGAATTTTATAAATAAACCGCATTTTTTAAATTCTTTTGTTGCAGGTAAATGAGGGTCTATCAACAGGCCTTCAAAAACGCCCTTTACTCCAAAAAAGAAATTTTGAAAAGCATATCTTGTCCATGCACAAGAACCGGTTAAAACAGGATATTCTCCTCTTCCGGCAATATTAGGATTATCATCGGATACATAATATTCCGGTATCCAGGGACCTGTTCTTATTATTTCATGTTCATGATTTAACGGATTGATACCGGAAAAAACTTTATATGCCAAATCAGGCATACCTTGTTTTATTAAAGCCCAAACAAAAAACAAATTTGCATGAGAAAACACGGCATTATTTTCTTTTGTTCCGGCAGCAAAACCGGTTATTCTTCCTATTGTTTTATTAAATTTATTATATGCGGGATAATTTAATTTCAAAGCACCGACTTTTTTATCAAACAAAAATTTAAACACCGAATCTATTACTTTTTGTTCGGCATTTATTTTCTTAGCTCCGCCTGAAACCAAGCTCCAAGTTTGCGGCATTAACATCATTTCAAAATCATTTGATGTAGGATTTTTTTTATTTAATGCCGACTTATTCCAAATTGTATCAACAGGTTTACCGTCGGCAAAAATATAGCCGCTGTAATAATGACCGTTCCATGCCTTTTTATTTGCATTGTCTATAACAAGTTGTGCTTTTGTTCTTAAATCGTTTAATATTTTTGAAATTTTTACTTTAACTTTTTTACCGGAAATTGCATTGTTTACTTTATTTAAATATCTCGCCAAAATTTCCTGTCTTTTTTTTGCAGGAATATCTTTAGGTTTATCAAATGTTTCTATAAGTTCGGCCAATTCGGAAAAAACTTCTATTTCTTTAACATTTAAAACGGTTGCATTTTTTTCAAGCAAATCGGCAATTTCATTACAATTTTGAGCCAATGCAAAAGAAAAAGTTACATTTTCACCTTTTACCTGGTCAACGGCATCGTTCCAATCGGCTCTTTTCTGTTTTAAAAGGTTATTGTTTCCTACATCATAAAACATAGTTTCCAACTGAACAAGCAAATGTTCAATAACAGTTCCCGTATATTTTTTACCGTTTACCGTTTTTTGTGTTTCAATATAACCTTTTTTCCACTTATCGTTTTTAGTTTCCCCTCTGTTTTGATAACAATCCTTAAAATAACCTATACCGTCTCTAAATAAAAATTTTTCGTCACCTAAAAAATTTGCAAGTATCATAACGGTTTGTGCCGTCCAATAAGGATGGTCACACCATAAACCGTTTACTTCGTCACTGCCGAATTCTTTTGTCCTTGCAAAAAATCTCGTGGCATTTGTTCCGTCAAGTCTTATGCCCTCAAGCGTTTTCATTGTCCTTTCTTCAAGCCCTTGCGGGTCGATAACGGTTGCCGCCATCATATCCTGCCAAAAATCTCTCCAACCGGCAAAATCCGAACCGTAATCGGTTTGTGGGTGAGCGGTATTACCGAACCAATATCTCATTGACAGTTGATAACACCACCAATTATTCCATAAGTTATCGAATTCTTTGTTTGAAGTTGTTATTTTTACTCTTGAAGTTCTTTCCTGCCAATATTTATTTAAATCTTCAAATGCTTTAACGGCATTTTTATAAGAATATTTTTTTATTAATTTATCCGCTTCTTTACTTCCGTTAAAAGCTATTCCGTTTATTACAACAAAACGGACTGTTTTTCCTGCAGGAATTTTTATTTTTTTAAATTCTATCGCACCAACCGCCTCTTTACCGAAACATTGTTTTTGAGGTGCAATATCATTTAATATTGAATCCGGTTTTAACCACATATTGTTAGGACCTAAAAAAGTTTCTCTGTCGGAATAAAAACGATTTCCTTTTTTACCGTTTTGAGTTTCGGCACTCATAAAATAACAAATATTACTTGAATCGGTAGAACCTTCTATCCATTCAAGACCAGGTAAAATTTTAATACTGTTTTTTACTTCACTTTTATTATAAAGTCTTACTACATCTCTGTGATATTCAACATAAGCTCTGCTTCCTCCGTAAATCGGAACCGTCGGAATAAAATCTATAACTTTATCTTTTTTTGAATTGTTTGTTATATTAACAAGCCAAATTTCCGCCATTTCTTCCAAAGGAACAAAGATTGTAGTTTTTACATCTAAATTTAATTTTTTTGAAGAGCCGTAAAAATTAACATATCCAAGTCCCATTTCATATTTAGGGTTAGAAGTTTGCTTGTCGGTCAAATCATAATTATTAACAAGCCAGGTTTGATTTCCTTCCCTTATCCAAATAAACCTTGCCTGTCCTTTAGGAAAGTTAGGACCGTCAAATTCCCCGAACATTCTTGTATAATCAAATCCGGAAAAACCTCTTAAAAAATTATCACATATTGAAAAATATTTAGGACAGTTTGCTATCATGTGAATTAAAGGTTGTTTCAAACTTCTTGCATCACTGACAACACACTGTCCCTGTTTATCATAAGCCCATAAATTTTTCATTTTATTGCTCCAAAGTAAATTATAGATACTCGGATATTTTATCAAATATATTTTTGTTTATCAAAAATTTACGGAACCAACTTTTATCTTTTAATAAATATTTCTATTCTGTTATTTTTATTTCTGCCTTCTTTGGTTGTATTTTCCGCTATCTGTTTCTTTGAACCGT
>ONEP01000024.1 GCA_900316875.1 Candidatus Ruminimicrobium bovinum | reverse complement strand
TTTAACAGTTGGAAGAGCGATTAATGTTTCTTCTTATACTCCGGGCGCCAATTATTTTTGGACAGGTGATCAATCATGGACAAATGTGGATACTATAAAAGTAAAAGAGGCTGAATATGCAACAAAAGTGAGTACAAGTGGAAATGTATTGAGTGATATAGCTTATAAGGTTTGGGTATCGACAACCAATAGTGATAATACTGGTCAAGGATGGGTAAAGATAGAAGATTTGTTAGTTGGTACTGCAAATAAATTAAATATTAATAGTGAAAGTGAATTTAGCAGTGAAACAATAAAAAAAGTATGGGCAATAGATGAAAAAAACAAACAAGGTTGGGTTGATTTAAGTGCGACAGGTGTTTATAAGGTAGGAGCAGACCTTGCGGAAATGTATGCTTCAAGTGAAAATTTACAGCCGGGAGATGTTGTTTCGATAGATACAACAAGAAATGATGCCGTTGTAAAAACAAAAGTAGCTGAAGATACGAAAGTTGCCGGTGTTGTTTCAACAGAACCGGGACTTTTATTAAATAAAAATCAAAAAGGTTATAAATTGGCACTTGTAGGTAAAGTGCCGACAAAAGTTTGTAATGAAGGAGGAGCTATTAAAAGAGGAGATTTATTAGTTTCGGCTTCAATTGCAGGGTATGCCAAAAAAGCAGGGGCAAACCCTAAACCGGGAACAATTATAGGAAAGGCACTTGAAAATTTCAGTTCCAACAAAAAAGGAACAATTTTAGTATTGGTGAATTTACAATGATAAAATTAAAAAACATTTTATTTATTTTAACGGTTTTATTTATCGCTTCTTTATGTTATGCGGATAACAATGATATAAAGAATTTTATATCCGTTAATTCCGCAGGCGGTAAAGCAAGCGGTAACGGTTCGTTAAATACAATTTCAGTAGGTCAAACGATTGTAGCATCAGAAGAAACAAAAGATACAATTTTTAGAGCAGGTTTCCTTTCCGCCGTAAGAGCGCCGCAAGCTGAAGAAATTGCTTTCAGTTCATTCAGTTATACAAAAACAGAAAATAATATCAGCACCGTAACAATACAGGTTAACACTACAACCGGAACAATCAGTAAATTGCTTTACAAAATAAACGGAAGAGAGGATGATCCCGATAAATTTTATGAATACAAAGAATTAATTAGTTCTTCCGGAGTAAACAATTGTATAATAAACAGTTCAAAAACAATCGGAAACGGACAAGAAATAAATATTTCAACGGTTATTGCTTTTAATTCAAAATTCGAGGAACATAAAATTCAGTTTTATGCTCAATATATTACCGGGGGTGGAGCATATTCAAGTAAAGAATCAAATCAGTTTACGGTTATAACAACAAAAATAGATACCGATACTTTCAAAATAATTTCACCGGATAAAGTAATGGGAACGGCAACATCGGATCCTTTAATAGAAACAACCCCGATTTCTTTAACTGAAGTGTCAAGTATAACGTTTTCTTTAAATAACAGTTCTGTTACAATATCAACTTCCGTTTTAATGGATAACGGAATTATTGATGCAGATACGTATAAAATAAAATGTAATTACAGTAAGTTGGCAAAGATAACCGGTGAGGATATTACAAATAATTTACCGCCATCACTTTTGGTAAATGCAAAGTATACTTTGGAAATTTCTTTATCTGATGTCAATTTAAGTGATTCGGTTGAATTTAAAGTAATAGGAACAGGTGTTGCCGATATTTATATTTATCCTTCACCCTTTAAACCTAAACAACAGAACACTACCATACAATTTTTACTTGCTTATGACAGTAATGTAACAATCAATTTGTATGACAAAGCCGGAAAAATTGTTTGTCAGTTAATAAAAGATGAACATTATAAAGCAGGAACAAATAAAGTTGAATGGAACGGAAGAAATTATGCAGGACAAACATTAGCTGTTGGTGCATATATTTGTGAAATAATAGCAAAATCTACAACAGGAAACGGAGAACATAGAAGATATACGGCATTAGCCATAGGAAAATAAATATGACAAAATTAAAATTTTTATCAGTATTGGTTTGTTTAGGGCTTGTTTGCAGTTCCAACTGTTTTGCCGGAACTGATGCTGCTGCTTTCCTAAAAAAAGGAGTAGGTGCAAGGGCTTTGGCTATGGGAGGTGCTTTTACTTCAATAGCCGATGATACCAGTGCTATTTATTGGAACCCTGCCGGGCTTGCAAAAAGACAGCAATATGCTTTTACCGCTATGGGTTCTTCCGGCGGCAGTGATAAGTATCCCGGTTTGAAAGATGTTATTCCTACACATCAATTTTTTGCTTTGGCAGTTCCTACAAGTAAGTTTACAACACTTTTAGGTAAAACGGTATTCGGGCTTGGTTATATTTCTTCAACGATGGACAATATTCAATATAATCCTGAAGGAAGCACTTCAAGAAGAACGATGAGTCATACCGATAATGCATATTATTTATCTGCCGGTATTCCGGTATTTCAGGGGAAAACAAGTTTATATGCAGGTGCATCTTTAAAGTTTATTTCTTATAAATTTTCTGAAGCCGGAATTTCGGATTCCGGTATGGATTTTGATGTCGGTTTAATTTATTCCATAAGCAGTTTGAATTTCGGAGCATTGGTTCAAAAAGGTGTTGTAATAGGTGATGATGAAGCTCCGTTAACGGCAAAATTCGGTGCTTCAAATTTATTTGATTTAGGAAAAAAATTTCAATTACTTGCAGCTTTAGATTTAATTCAAAGACAAGAAGAACCGTTATCAACAAATTTAGGTGCCGAGTTCGGCATGAAAGATGTTTTATTGATGGATAAATTCGGTATTAACGGTTTATTTTTAAGAGGCGGTATTAACGGTTATGCTATAGAGAACAGACATGATATATCTTCGGAACTTAATAAAAATATAGGATATCATTTTGGATTTGGTATTGATTTTTATATATCAAAATTTTATTTACAGCTGGATATAGCATTATTAAGCGGAAATATTTTTGAACAAAATACAAAGTTTTCAATTAATCTTTATTTTTAGAGGTTAGCTAATGAATAAAAAATTTATCAGTAGTTTGGTAACGTTGGCAATTGTTATGAATGTATCTGTTTGTTTTTCTGCCGAGAAGAAAGATGTAACTGATCCTGTATTAAGGGAAATGATCAATTCGTTATCGACAAAAATGCCAAAATTTATAAATCAATACGGTGCATCTGTTTTTGTTGCCGATGAAAAAGTTACAAGAGGGGCATTAATAAAAGCTTTATATGAGTATGATAAAAAAACATCCGGTTTGGGGGCATCTGCATTGTCTTCTTCCGATGGGGATTTAACAAAAAAACAATACACGGCATTGAGTAACAGAATTGCAGCTCTTGAAAAAAATTCTGCAAGCACTACCGGCGGGAAAACAAAAAAATCTGCTTCGGGTTCGGTTGATATAGTAGCTGTTATGAATGATTTGGAACCTAATATGCCTATGCTTTTGGACAGTACTTTAATGCAGTCAAAAGTATTTAGAGATTTGCAAAGAAAAGTAAATCTTGCTTCAAACGGCGGAAATATTGCAAGTGAAGATACTCCTTTGGGCAAAAATGATTCCAAAACAATATTGGCATTAAGAAAACAGGTTGCATTGTTGAATAAAAAAATGGACAATTTTGAAACATCATCCGCTGCCGGTTTAACAAATAAAGAATATAATTTGTTAGATACAAGAATTGCGGCTCTTGAAAAAAATTCTGCAAGTATAACGGGAAAAGAAGATAATTCTTTAGGTAAAAATGATTCCAAAACAATATTGGCATTAAGAAAACAGGTTGCATTGTTGAATAAAAAAATGGATAATTTTGAGACATCATCCGCTGCCGGTTTAACAAATAAAGAATACAATTTATTAGATACAAGAATTGCAGCCATTGAAAAAAATTCCGTAAGCGCAACCGGAAAAGAAGACAATTCTTCAACCGATACAAAAACAATGTTAACATTAAGGAAACAAATTGTAATGTTAAATAAAAAGATAGACAGCTTTGAAGCTGAATTGTCTTCTGCTTCAAATGATAAAAAATCAAAATCAAAAAAAAACATCTTCGGATTCCGATGAAATTGCAGAAATGAAATCGACTTTAAATCAAATACAAAAAAGTTATGTTGCAATGTCTAAAAGAGTTAATGAATTGGAAAATACGCAAAGTGCATTGGTTGCATCTGATAATTCTTCAGGTAAAAGCGGTAAATTAAGTAATGCTCAAATGAAAAATATAAACTTACAAATAGCTTCAATAAAGAAAACAGTTGAAAATATTCCTACGAATGATTATGTGGATGCTGAAATTCAAAAAGTAAATACACAAACGGCAAAAGATATAAAAAGAATAGAAAACAGGTTAAATAATTTGAAAAACAGCGGAAATTTTAATGACGGTTCGTCAAAAGCAAAATCCGATTCTTCCGATGGTTCAAGTAAAACCGGAACAATAGCTAAAATCAGTTTGGGTTTAACAATGATAGCTGCGCTATTTATTGCAAGATAATTTAAAAGGAAAAAAATATATGCCAAGGTTATTATTAAAGAAAAAAGAAGAAGTTATAACTGAGTATGTAGTTAAAAAAAGTAAAACAAAGATTTTTATAGGAAGTAAGAAGGGGAATGATGTCGTTATTCCTGACAAAAAAAATGTTTCGGAACAGCATTGTGTAATAATTTATTCCGAAAATAAATATAGTTTAAAAGATCAAAATACTATTATAGGAACACAAGTTAACGGCAGAAATATAAACGAAGTTCAGTTAAATTTCGGTGATGAAATAACCATTTCGGAGTGGACAATTTCTTTTTTGGATGATATTTCCGTTAATAAGTATGATGATTTATTTCCTCAATACTATTTAATAGGAATATACGGTAAGTTTTACGGTAAGAAATTTGTTATAAAACAGCAAAATGATACTTTTATAGGAAGAGAACAAATATCGCCAAGGGGAATAGAAAACGATATTGTTCTTTCGGGTGATATGACGGTTTCAAAAGGTCATGCAAAAATAAGCGGTTCCGAAAACGAATATACAATTACCGATATAGGAAGTACGGGCGGAGTAGCCGTTAACGGTGAAAAATTAGGACAATTAAATACAACTCCGATAAAAGTAGGAGATGAAATTTCAATAGGAAGAACTATTTTTAGAATAGTTGATTATTATAATGAAAATTATTCTCTTCCTTTAAGGCAAAATTTGTTTGCGTTGAAATTTTTAAAAGTATCAAATATATTGATAACACTTATTTTTGTTTTATGTTCGTTGTATCTTTTTGTTTTTGGTTACGGAGGGTTATCCCTGTTAAATTCCGGTAACGGAAAACCTCAATTAACTTTAAATTCAAATTGGTCTAAAGAAGTTCCTATGAAAATAGATGACGGTGATTATAATGTAACTTCAACCCCGGTTATTGCCGATTTTAACGGTGACGGTATAAATGATATTGCAATGCTTTGCAGTGCCGGTTTTTTATATGCTTGGGACGGTAAAAAAGGAAATCTTTTGTGGAATCCGATAGAAATTTATAATTCAGGTGTAGCTTCATTGGTCAGTGATGATGTTAATAATGACGGATTTGCCGATGTAATTGCCGTTTCCGAATCAGGTATGTTATATGTTATTGACGGTCAAATGGGTGCTTCAATAATACAGGAAATGTTAGGCGGTGAACTTTCCGCTTTAACTCCTGTTGTTTGTGATTTGGATTTAGACGGTAAAAAAGATATTGTTGTTGTTTCTCAAGACGGAACCGTACACTTTTTATATTCACCGGGTTTTCCTTCATATCAGAAACAGACTGAGTTTATTGACGGGCCCGTATATGGAAGCCCCGTAATATTGCAAAGAAAAAATTTCTCACCTTCTGTTGTTATTGCAAATTATAACAGTAAAGTGTTTTTTATAAACGGAACAAACAGAACAAAAAAAATAGTAGATTTGGATTCTACCGGTAAAGCACATCTTATAGCAGGTGCACCTGCCGTCGGCGATATAAACGGAGACGGTATTAATGAGATTGTTGTTCAATCTAATGTTCCTCAGTACATTACTGCAATTGATACTACCAAGTATTCAGTGTTGTGGACATATTTTGTGGAACCTACCCCAAGTGAAGGTTTAAAATTTAATACAACCCCTGTTATTGCGGATTTTACCGGAAAAGGAATAAATGATGTTTTATTTGTGTCTGCAAACGGCTCAATTCAAATTTTAAAAGGAAATACCACATATCAAACAGGCGAGTTATTATGGAAATTTACTATACCCGAAGCAAAAAGAATTTTATCAACACCTGCCGTATTTGATTTTGATAAAGATGGAATTAATGAGGTTATTTTCGGAACGGAAGACGGTAGAATTTTAATAATGAAAAGTAATATAAAAAGAAAAGAACTTGAAATAGCTGCGGATATTCGAGCAAGTAATTCGGCGATAACATCTACACCTTTGCTTGCGGATTTAAACGGTGATAAAAAAATAGAAGTATTGTATGTTAATAAATTAGATGCAATTCATATATTAAACACAAACGTTAAAACACTTAAGAATTTATCGATATGGCCGATGTTTTTGGGTAACAGTCAGCATACAGGTACAAATTCTTTGGATGAATATAAAATGAAATATAAAATTATGATGTTTGGCGGGATAATTTTAATTTTGTTGTTTTTAGTCCTTAAAATAAGGGCAAGCATTAAAAAATCTTCTAAGAAAGTAAAGGTCGTTTATTTATGAAAATAATTGGAACTTCAAAAACAGATGTCGGTAAAATAAGAACGGAAAATCAGGATGCTTTCGGCTTTTGGCAAAATGAAAGTTTATATTTTGTTTGTGACGGTATGGGCGGCGGGGCATCGGGTGATTTTGCCAGTAAGATGGCAGTAGATGTTATTTATAATGCATATAAATTATTGAGTAAAGAGGATATTTATTCTTTAGTTGATAGTAAATATTCAAGTTTTGATGAAAATATTTTAAAACCTATAGCTTGTTTAAAGTTGGCCAACAGGACATTATGCAATTTACAAAAAAGATATCCTAAACTTAAAGGTATGGGAACAACGGCAGTCGGTGCTTTTTTTGAAAAAGAAACATCGTTATTACATATATACAATGTGGGTGACAGCAGAATATATAGAATAAGAAACGGTAATATAAAACAATTGACCGAAGATCATTCGAAAGTTCAAGAATTACTTTCTAAGGGTAAAATGACACAGGCAGATGCCAAAACGGCAGAGTTTCAAAGTATGATAACAAGAGCACTTGGAACTGCCGAAAAATTAAAAGTGGATTATAAATCCGAAGTTGTAAAAAACGGTGATATATATATATTCTGTTCCGACGGATTAAACGGTGAAATAGATGATGACCATATAAAAGATATAGTTTGTTTAAATAAATCAAATTTAAATGATGTAGCAAATGAATTAATTTTAGCTGCAAATAATGCGGGCGGAAGAGATAATACTACGGTAATTGTTTTAAATGCGGAAGACGATGACTCTCAAACGATAATTCCGCAAAATTATCACGAAAATATTTTATTATTTGATGAAGAAACACAGACGGAAATTTTAAAGGAAGAAACAATTATTAAGAATATTGAGAAAAATTTTACGGTTCCTGTTCCTAAAAAAGCAAAAATGGGGAGATTGTACACAAACCCTTTCCTGTTGGCATTATGTTTAGTGTTGTTATTTTTAGTATTTTTTTCATTTTTTTCCAAAGTTGTTAAAGAGGAAAAAAAGGATATATCCGAATTAACGGGTAATGTTTCCGGTATATCTTTAAGAATTAAAACAATAAATGAAAGTACGGCACTGGAAATTTCCGAAGACGAAGATAGAATTTCAAAAATGCAAATGATACAAGATGCAATAAATGATAAAGAAAACTTATTGCCGTTATCAAAGGTGTCGATTAGTATAATTTCTTTATCTGACGGACAGCAAAAATATTCCGGATATTCCGATACGGATGTTTCCGAAATAAATTTACCGAATGATAAATATGAACTCAGTTTAACTTATTCCGGATATAAAATTTTAGATCAAAAAGATATGGTTCTGACCGATTCGGTAGAAATTCAGACGCAAAATTCAATGAATTTAACAAATGCGGATATTATTATGGTTCCTGAAACTTTATTTGAAGTTAATGAAAATTCGGAAACCGAAAACGAAAATATAGAGAGTGTTGAAAATGAAAACAATAATGATAATTGATGATGATACATCTTTTTTAGCTACGGCAGAAATTATTTTTAAAGAAAAAGGATTTGAAGTAATAAAAGCAGAAACTGCCAAAGCGGGGTTTCTTTGTTTAAAAAAAGTTATTCCTGATTTTTTGATACTTGATGTTATGTTGCCGGATCAAAACGGTTTTGCGGTATTGAAGTATTTGAAAAAAAATGAACAATATTCAAAAGTTCCGGTTATTGTAATTACCGGTGACAGTACCGTTCAAATAGATGAAGCTTTTAAATTGGGTGCCGATGATTGTTTTTTTAAACCTTTAAATTTTGAAGAAATTATAAAAAAAATGGAAGAGTATTAAACTATGAATAAAAAAATAATCGTAATTTTATTGTCCGTGGTTTTTTGTTCAAATGTTTTGTTTGCAAATTTTGTTAATTCGGATATTGCTCAGTTAAATCCTGATCCTTATTCACAAGCTTTAGGCGGAAGTATTTTATCGTTTTCTCCTGCCGTTTTCGGCTTTTTTGCTAATCCTGCAAATAATTTTTCCGCTTTTTCAAAACAAATACAAGCTTCTTATATATCGGCATATACAAGAAATTACGGCGGAAATATAGGTTTGCTTTTACCTACGGAAAGTATCGGTAATTTTTCATTTGCCGTAGGTTATAATGAATTTAATAAAGACATTGATTCTTTGGAAATTCAAAATTCAATGATGGTGGCGGTAAATTATGTGTATCCGTTTTTAAAAGAAGTTCCTGTCCCGAAAGAAAAAGGTTCCGTCGGTATAACATTAAAAGGATACAGACTTAAAGCAAAAAATTATGATGAAAATGCAAATTTATTTAGTATGGATTTGGGTTTTATATATAATTTGGAGTTTATAGATTCAAGATTATATGCGGCAGCAGCTTTAAAAAATTTGGGTAATGATATAGACATAAATAAAACAACACAAAAACAGCTTCAATATTTTGATGTTTCCGCAAGATATTTGGTTTCCGATTCCGGTAACGTTTCCATTATGGCCGATATGATTAAAAATTTTGAAATAACGGATATCGGTTATGCCTGCGGTGTTGAGTTTTATCCGGTAAATCCGTTGGCATTAAGGGTAGGATGGAGAGATTTCAGAGATAATTTTTATAAAGGTATTACTGCGGGATTTTCATTTGATTTTGACAGAGTCAATATTGCATATTCTTATACGGATTTAATGGGAACGGATAATGATCAACATACTTTTACGATAGGTTTTTATTTCGGTAAAATTCCTTCGCCGGAAAAAGCATATAATCATTATTTGTGTTACAACCTGAAAAAAGCCAAAAGAGAATATGATAGAAAAAATTTTATAGAAGCAAGAACTCAATTTGAAAATATATTGGCAGTGTATCCCGATAATGAAGAAGCAAAAAAATATTTAAACTTATTAAATGACGAATGGGAAAATGTTGAAAGTGATTCAAAAGAGAAAATAGAAAAAGTTTTGGCAAAAGCAGAGGCAAATTATTTTAAAAATAATTTGGTCAGAGCACAAAAATATTATTCCGATATTTTGAAGATGGATCCGGACAACAAAGAAGCAAAGATAGGTTTGGAAAAGATTGAAAAAGAAATTAAAGATATGGATATATACAGAAACAGAAAGGAACATGCCAAAGAAATTGCTGAAATTTGGAAACAGGCAGTTAAGTATTATAATGCAGGTGAATTCATTTATGCAAAAGACGAATTCAATAAAATTTTGGATATTGATCCTGAAAATTCCGGTGCTATTGAATATTTGGAAATTATAGAAGAAAAAGTTAACAGAGTAAATGTTGTTCAGGCGGAATCAACTTTTCAAAAAGGACTTGCATCTTATAAAGAACAGGATTTTGAACAGGCCCTTGTTTATTTTAGAGCGGCTTATATAAACAGTCCTGACAGACAAGATATACAAAAATATATTCAAGTATGCGAGAATAAACTTGAAGAAGTAAAGAATACCGAAAGTGCTGACAATATTTTTGATCAGGATGCTGAAGAACCCCAAGAACAAAAAATAAATCAGTCAAAGAAAGCTGCTGTTAAGAATAAAAAGACAGCTTCCGCAAAGAAAGAAAAAAAGACAGGTTCGGTTACAAATTCTCAGATAGCAGACAGTATGAAAAAACAGTATAATTTGGCTTTGACGCAGTATAGTCAGGAAAAAGATAAAGCTTCGTTAAAAAGTTTTAATACTTTAGCCAAAATGGCTAAAAAATATAAATATTATAATTATAACGAACAAATAAAAACTTATTCCGCAAGATTAAAACAAAGACTTGCAAATAAAGCTTATGACGAAGGTAAAGCATTTGAAGAAAGCAATAATTTGGAACAGGCCTTTGCAAAGTATAAAGAAGCCGTAAGTTATGTAAAAGACCATAAATCAAAAAATGAAATGAAAAGATTAAATTCCGTAATAGCACAAGATTTATACGATCAGGGACTTCAAGCTTTTTCTTCGGGTAAAAAAGCAAAAGCTGTTGAGTTGTTGGAAAAATCGTTAGAATATGATCCGGATAAAACGGAAGCCAAAAGGGCTTTGGAAAGAATAAAATAGGAACTTATTATGGTTGAATTAAGAAGAGATCCTATTCGTAATAAATGGGTTATAATAAATACGAATAGAATTTTGGAACAGGATTTAGGTATTACAACACATAAACACATAGATGAAAAAATATGTCCTTTTTGTTACGGAAATGAGTATATGACGCCTTTTCCCATACTTTCTCAAAATAAACAAGGTCAAAATGTTTCCGACAAAAAGTGGGACATAAGGGTAATCCCGAACAGAAATCCCATACTTGCAATAGAAGGTAATTTATCAAGAAGGCCGGAAGGTATGTTTGATGTAATGACAGGTATAGGTGCAAATGAAGTTATTATAGAAACACCGAATCATAATAAACAGGTATATTCTTTTACAAACGAAGAACTTTCAAATGTTATAAAAGTATTACAGGGAAGAATTAGAGATTTGAAAAATGACATTCGTCTTGAATATATTTTACCTTTTAAAAATTACGGACAAGCTGCAGGTGAAATTATTCCTCATTCCAATATTCAGTTGATAGCAATGCCGATAATTCCGAAGAATGTAAAAGAAGAACTTGACGTGTCAAAAAAATATTACGAAATAAAAGAAAGATGTTTGATTTGTGATATTATCGACCAGGAACTAAAAAATAAAAGCAGAATCATTTACGAAAACAATAATTTTGTTGCATTTACTCCGTTTGCTTCAATTTCTCCTTTTGAAGTTTGGATATTACCGAAAGAACATGCGGAAGATTTTAAAAATATAAATTCCGGAAAAGTTTATGAATTGGCTCAAATAAGTATAGAAGTATTAAAAAGAATATATAAAGCATTAAATGATTGCGCATATAATATGGTTATGCATATATTACCTCTTAAGCAGGATTATTTGTCATATTATCATTGGCATATTGAAATAGTTCCTAAAATATCAAGAACTACCGGTTTTGAGATAGGAACCGGAATAAACGTAAACCAGGTTTTACCTGAAGAAGCGGCTAAATTTTTAAGGGATATGGAATAATTATGAATATACTTATGGTTTCTTCCGAATGTGTTCCTTTTGTTAAAACCGGCGGGCTTGCAGATGTTGTCGGAACATTGCCGAAATATCTGAAAAAAAACGGACACGATGTTCGAATAATAATTCCTAAATACAGTGTTATAGACGGAGTTAAATATAATTTAAAAACATTGCCTTACAGATTGGCAGTCAGACTTGGCAAAGAGGAAATTTATTTCAGAATAAAACAGGGTTTTTTGGATGAAAATATTCCCGTATATTTTATCGAGAATATGCGCTTTTTTGATAGATCCGGAGTGTACGGAGACGATAACGGAATAGGTTACGGCGATAACAGAGAAAGATATATTTTTTTCTGTAAAGCCGTAATAGAATCAATAAAAGCTATGTTGTTTGTTCCGGATATAATTCATTGTAACGATTGGCATACCGGTTTAATACCCGCATATTTAAAAATAACAAATGCTTACGACGGTTTTTTTTGGAAAACATCTGCAATTTATACAATACACAACATAGCTTTTCAAGGCAGTTTTGATGCTGCAACAAGTGTTCCTTTGGCAGGTTTTTCATGGGAAGATTATAAAAGTGATAAACTTGAATTTTATAATACTTTCAATTTTATGAAAGCAGGTATTGTTTATACCGATATTGTTTCTACGGTAAGTCCTACTTATGCAAAAGAAATTCAGGCAGGTTTCGGTAACGGTATGGAAGTTGTTTTAAAAACAAGAAAAAGTGATATTTACGGTATTTTAAACGGTATAGATTATTCCTATTGGAATCCTGAAACCGACAATAATTTAGCTGCAAATTATTCAAAACAAAATATTGAAAATAAAATTTTATGCAGAAAAGATTTAATAGAAATTTGTAATTTTGAAAATGGCAATAACTCTTTTGTTTTATCGTGTGTTTCAAGATTTGATAATCAAAAAGGTTTTGATTTGATAATAGATGCAATAAATAGAATACAAAATACAAATATAAAGTTTATAATTTTAGGTTCCGGTGACAGATACATAAGAGATACATTACTTTATTTACAAAATAAATATCCTGAAACCGTTAAAATATTTAATAAGTATGATGAGAATCTTGCACATAAAATATATGCGGGGTCGGATGCTTTTCTAATGCCTTCGCATTTTGAACCATGCGGTTTAAGTCAACTTATAGCTCTTGCTTACGGAACAATTCCGATAGTTAATAAAACCGGCGGGCTTGCCGATACAATTTATGATTTTGATAAATCAAAAACACCTAACGGTTTTGTGTTTGATTTATATTCAGGTGAAAGTTTTGTTGAAAAAATAAAATATGCCTACAAAATTTTTAATGATAAAACTGCTTGGAAAAACCTTCAAAATAATGCAATAAAATGTTCTTTTACTTGGGATAAATCCGTAAAAGAATATGAAAAAATATACAACATTGCATTGAAAAGAAAAATAAATTCAACGATATACAGATAAGATGAAAATACAAAAAATAAATATATCATTAATTTTGAAAATTATAACGGTTGTTGTATTGAGTATTGTTTTTGCATTGCTGGTAAAATATTATTTGTATTATCAATTAAATTTACAACAGTTGCATAATGATTTGAATGCCGTCATAATTTTAAATGATAATATTGAAGAATTGGAAAATGTCATTGAAAATTTTAAAGAAAATTTAAATTTTAATTTTATTGAGTTTACGGATAAACAGGCAGCTTATGCAAAAGCATTGGAGACAAGTCCCGATTTGGCAAATATTATGCCGAATGACAATAAATCTTATTTTCCCGACTATATTACCGTTAACGAATTAAATGCAAAAAACAGAACGGAACTTGAATCAATAAAACAACAACTTATTTCGTCGGATACGGTAAAAGATGTTTTATATGATGATAAGGCATTTGAGCTTTATTTTAAAAAACTTGATATATTTAATTTTTTTAGAAAATTTTTGTCTTACATAGTTTTAATTATTGCAATATTGTTTTTAGTAAAAATTGTTTTGTTTGTACTGACAAAAAAATATTTGATTGTTTTATATGAAGTTTTATACGGAATTATTGCGGCGTTTTTGGGGTATGTAATCATTTGTATTTTGGCAAGCATAACCGATAATCCTTTTTTTATTTTAAATTGGAATTTGTTGTTGTATGTGCTTCCTTTCGGTGCAGTTTTAACTTTTATGACAAAACAGGCCAATGTATAAAATAACAGTTATATTAATTATTTTATTTTTTTTCTTTTCGCCTTCTGTTTTTTACGGTGATTCAAAAAACGAAATAAAATCAAAAAATCAGCAATTAAGTAAAATAAAAGATGATATAAATAAAAAGAAAAAAGAAAAAGAGCAGTTGTTGAAACAGGAAAAACAATACAAACAGGATTTGCAAAATTTAACAACTGCCATTTTAAATACCGAAAAAAATTTACAAAATATAAGACAACAAATTTCATCGACGGAAAAAAATTTGGAAATTGCATCAAAACAATATGCTGTTGCCGACGACGAAAAAGTGAAAGCAAATAATCAAATTCAACAGGAATTTTTATTTTATACTCAAAGAAAATCGGTTGCTTATTTTGATTATCCGTTTGAATTTAAAATGAGACAGTTATCAATTCAGGATAAATCTGTAAAATATAAGGATGCTCAAAAAAAAGAACAGGATGCTCAGGCAAAAATAAATCAGTATGATAAAGCAAAGAAAAATTTAATAAATTTAAAAGATAAACATCAAAGTTCGGTTATACAAAATAAAAAGTTAAAACAGAACAAAGAATCTCTTTTAAAAACAACCGCAAACAAAAGAGAACAAAAAGAAAAAGAAATAAAAAAATTAAATGCTTCCGCCAAAGAATTGGAAAATTTTATAAATAATTTAATAAAGAAAAGCAAAGCCAAATCAAAAACCAAATCAATAAGATCCGTTTCAATAAAAAGAAAAACAAATTTACCGTGGCCTGTTAACGGAACCGTAACTGTTCATTTCGGTAAAAATAAGCATCCGGAATTGGATACAAATATGATAAGTAACGGTATAAAAATAAAAACAAAAAATAATGCGGTAATATCATCCGTAGATGAAGGGACCGTAATTTTTAAAGGTGAATTCAGAAGTTACGGTAAAATGCTTATAATAGACCATAAAGGTTTTTTTTACAGCGTTTACGGACAACTTGATAAAATTTTGGTTAATGAAAATCAAGTTGTAGCAAAAGGGGCAAATATAGCAAAATTGGCTTCGTCCGGTGATGCCGTTTTATATTTTGAAATAAGACAAAACAACATTGCCGACGATCCGTTATTATGGCTAAAACCCAAACCATAAAAATATTTTATATTTTTCGAGTCACACGTAATTAACTTCCATTCAGTAAATTTGCTATAATTACAGGATATTTAAAATAAACAAAAGACTGTTTTTGGAGAAAAATAAAATGAAAATAAAAAAATTTATTGCATTGATTTTAACAGTATCTTTTATTTTTTCATCTAATATTTTTGCAGCTTCGGATGAAACTTACGATACTTTAAAAATGATGGTTGATATAATGGAAATTGTAGATAAGTATTATGTTGATGAAACAAAACCTAAAGATTTGGTTACCGGTGCCATAAGAGGAATGGTGCAAACATTGGATCCATACTCTCAATTTATGGATGAAAAAGCTTATAAAGAAATGAAAACCGAAACTCAAGGATCTTTCGGCGGAGTAGGTTTAAGAATAACAATGCAGGATAATATTTTAACAGTATTAACGCCTATACCTGACACACCTGCTTATTTTGCGGGAATATTACCTGATGATAAAATAATAAAGATAGATGATAAATCAACGGAAGGTATGTCAAGTGACGAAGCCGTTAAACTTATGAGAGGAAATCCCGGAACAAAAGTTAAACTTACCATATCAAGAAAAGGTGTTAAGGACGAACTTGAATTTGTTATAAAGAGAAAAACAATAAAAATAGAAAGCGTAAAAAAACAAATGCTTGAAGATAATATCGGGTATATTCAATTGTATGAGTTTAATGCGCAAAGTGCAGCCGATATGGCAAAAATGCTTAAAGAATTATCAAAAGATAAAATGAAAGCACTTATATTGGATTTAAGAAATAATCCGGGCGGTTTATTGGATGCAGCCGTAAATATTTGTGAATTATTTATAAAACAGGACAGTTTGGTTGTTTCCACAAGGGGACGTGATAAAGCAAACGAACAATTTTATTCGACAAAAAATAAACCTACATATCCCGATTTACCTTTTATTATTTTGATAAACAGAGGTTCCGCTTCGGCTTCCGAAATCGTTTCCGGAACGATGCAGGATTACAAGAGAGCTTTAATTATAGGAAATAATTCTTTCGGTAAAGGAAGCGTGCAGACAATTGTTCCTCTAACCGACGGAAATGCTTTGAGACTTACAATAGCAAAATATTATTTGCCGTCAGGCAGGAATATATTGAAGGATAAAGATAATAAAAAAAGGGGAGTAACACCTGATATATTTATAGACGTAACACCCGAGATTGAGGGAAAATTGTATATACAATCTCAAACCGTAAAAATAAAGGGTAAAAACGATAAGAAAAAAGAAGCGGAAGAAAAAGCCGAGGATAAAGTTGAAGATGAAATATTAAATACCGCAATAGCGGTTATTAAAGCAGGTAAAGTTGAAGAATATATTAAAAATCCGAGTAAGTATTTAAAAGATAATCCTAAAAAAGAAGAAACTTCCGAAGACAAAGATAAGAATAAAGATAAAGAAAATAAAACTTCACAAGTAAAGGATACCGTAAAAAAAGTTTCGGACAAAAAAGAGTTAAAAAATGGCAAAACAGAAAAGGGAAAATAACAGTTTTCTTTCAACAATATATTTGATTTTATTATTTTTAGTCGGAATTGTTGTGGGCTTAACGTTTCAATCGTCGGATAGTGTTAATAAAAAACAGATTAAAGTTAAAACTAATACCGAAAGCAGGCAGGTTAAATCTGCTCAACAAAAACAACAAAGCGTAAAAAACGAACAAAAACAGTCGTTTTCCGAAAAAGATAAAGATAATCAAACAAAACAAACGGTTAAACAAGAGCAACCGAAAACGGATAAAAAGGCAGATAATCCGGTAGTTCAAAAATTGGAAAACGAACTTGTAACCGTTTTGGTTTCAAATGGTATAATTCAACAGGATATAATTGTACAATACGCAAAAGAAATTCAGGATAAAAAAAACACATACACTCAGTATTATAAAGAAATTAGAGTTCCGAAAAATAAAAGAATAGATACTTTTGAATATCAATTTAAGACTTTAGCAAGAAATTGCAAAATAGAAGTATCAAAAGTTATTGACGATAATTTGGGAATTATAACGTATTCTTTTTATGAAAAAGATAAAATATATTCAATAGTTGTTTTGAAAAAGAGTGATAATAAATGAAAATATTGGCAATAGAAACATCTTGTGATGAAACTTCTGTTTCAATTGTTGGGGATAAACTTAAAGTTTTATCTAATGTAATCTCTACACAAATTCCCATACATGCAAAATATAACGGTGTAGTTCCCGAACTTGCAAGCAGAGCACACATTCAAAATATTAATATGGTTATAGAAGAAGCATTGGAAAAAGCAAATGTAACTTTTGATAATTTTGAAAAAGAAATTGATTATATTGCCTGTACTTACGGACCTGGACTTGCCGGTTCTTTACTCGTCGGTATTATGGCAGCACGAACATTGGCATACATTTACAATAAACCTCTTATTCCGGTCAATCATATAGAAGGACATATATTTTCCGCTTGTATTGAAAATAAAGTAAAACCTCCTTTTTTGAGCGTTGTTATTTCCGGCGGACATACGGAACTTATTATTGTTAAAGATTACGGGGAATATGTTTTTTTGGGCGGAACTCGCGACGATGCCTGCGGTGAAGCTTTCGATAAAGTCGCCAAAATCTTGGGATTGCCATGTCCAGGCGGACCTGTAATAGATAAGTTGGCAGTCCTTGGAGATATTAATTCCGTTCATTTTACAAGACCTATGTTGAAAGGAGGATGGGATTTTTCTTTTTCGGGAATCAAAACTGCAGTTTTAAATTATTCAAAAAAAGTTGATATAACAGATAAAAAAGTAATAAACAATATATGTGCGGGTTTTAGGCAGGCGGTTTCGGAAACTATAGTTTTTAAAGCTTTTGAGGCGGTTAAAAAATATAAACTTAAAAATATAGTTTTGGGCGGCGGGGTAAGTGCAAATTCTTTAATAAGAAAAATGTTTTTGGATAACGGTAAAAAATATAAAGTAAAAGTTTATTTGCCGTCGGCAACTTTTTGCACGGATAATGCTGCAATGATAGGAACTGTTGCCTGTTACAAAATTTTAAAAAATAAAAATAAATCCGCATTCAAAATAATACTTCCAAAACCTTCATTGGAACTTGAAAATTGGTAATATATGAAACTTCCGAAACTTAGCATAGGTAATATTAAATTGAAAAATTGTTTGCTTCTTGCACCTATGGCAGGAATATCCGACCTGCCGTTAAGAGAACTTGCAATTTCAGGCGGAGCGGGGCTTGTTTATACCGAAATGGTGTCGGCCACGGCATTATCATACAATGACAGAAAAACATATAAATTATTAAAAACGTCCGAAAATGAACCTATGGTTGCAGCTCAAATTTTCGGTAATAATCCGAATGTAATGGCTGAAAGTGCAAAAAAAATACAGGATTTAGGATATAAAATTATAGATATTAATATGGGCTGTCCTGCAAAAAAAATTGCAAAGGTCAATTCCGGTGCAAAATTGCTTGAAGATCCTTTAAACATAGCTAAAATATTGGAAACGGTAGTTAAAAGTGTTTCCGTTCCGGTAACGGCAAAAACAAGAATAGGGCTTATTAAAGGGCAAATTGTAGCAGGTGAAATAGTTAAAATAGCACAAGAATCCGGTATAAAAATGCTTACGATACATGCAAGATATGCCGAAAACGGTCATAGCGGTTTACCTGATATGGATGCCTTTGAACAATCCGTTGTTGATGCTAAAATTCCTATAGTTGCAAACGGCGGTATTGTAGATATAAAAACTGCCGAAAAATTTTTAAAAATACCTAAATGCTGCGGGCTTATGATAGGTCGCGGTGCCATAGGTGATTATGATATTTTTAAAAGAATACAGGCGTTTTTTGATGAAGATAAGCTTTTATCGGCTCCTTCCGTAAGTAAAAGGATAAGTTGGCTTAAAAAACATGTTATGGCATCAGTTGCTTTTTACGGAGAAGAAAAAGGTTTGGTTATTTTAAGGAAAATTATACCCTATTATATAAAAGATATTCCAAATGCTTCTCAAATAAGAAATCAATTCAACAAATTTACAACTTTGAAAGAATTCAATAATTTATTTTCAAAATTCAAATAACCGAATATTCTTGTTCAAAAATTTTTAGCATTTAAACTTTCGTTATAATTTGTTTTCACGAAGCAAAAATCAAAGTCTTATATGGTTGCTGAAAACAGGATAAAGCCCTTTTTGTTTTATTGTGTCCGTAATTTCTGCTACACTTCTTGAATCTGATATTTCAAATTGTTCATCACCTTTAGCGGTATCTTCGTGTCCGCCTACCGATGTTTTTACACCTGCAGAAATTTTTGTTGCACAAACACCTATAACATTATCTCTAAAAATCGCTCTTTCTCTTGTAGATATCGTAATATCGGAAAACGGCATAAATAACCTGTATGCGCATAGTGCCTGAAATAACTGTTTTTCGTTCACGTAATGTGGATTTTGTTCTTTGTGTTCATGAATATAAGGCCTTAATCTGGGAACGGAAAAACCTATTTTAATATCAGGATATTTTTGTTGCAATAAATAAGCGTGTATTGCCGTCGAAAAAGCATCTTTTCTAAAATCATCAAGTCCGAAAAGTATTCCTAACGACACTCCTCTCATTCCTGCAAGTGCAGCTCTTTCCTGGGCATAAAATCTGTATTCAAAAACGGATTTAGGTCCTGCCAAATGTAATTGTTTATATCTTTGTTTATTATATGTTTCCTGATAAACACAAACAAAATCGGCTCCGCATTGGCAAAGATATTTATATTCATCAATATTTAACGGATAAATTTCTATTGATATCGAAGAAAAATATTGTTTTGCAAGTCGGACAGCTTCACCTATATATTCAACACTTGATGCCGTTCTTGATTCACCCGTAAGAATTAAAATATCTTCCAAACCTGTTTTGGATATTGCTTGAAATTCTTTTTCTGTTTCTTCTATTGTAAGTTTTCCTCTGTGTATTTTATTTTTACAATTATATCCGCAATAAGTACATTGGTTTTCACAATAGTTTGAAATATATAACGGAGTGAACAAAGATATACTTGAGCCGAAATGTTTTCTTGTTTCGTATTTTGCCTTATGTGCAATTAAATTTAAAAAATCCGTAGCAGCAGGAGACAACAAAACTTTTAAATCTTCAATATCAAGTATTTCCTTATTCAATGTTTTTTGAACATCATCTTTAGTATATATATTGTAATCATAACTGTTTGTTAAGTTTAAAACATGTTCCAACATATCCGAGTTTATTTGTTCCATATTTTCAAAATACATTTTATTTGTCCTCCAAAAAGTCTATCAACGGGCTTGAAGCTTCGGCTTTAAAATTCAACACTCTGCCAAGCCCTGCAAGATAAGCTTTTCTTCCGGCAATAATTGCAAGTTTAAATGCCTCTGCCATCTCATTTATGTTTTTTGCCGTTGCAATTGCGGTGTTTATCATAACAGCATCTGCTCCTTCCTGCATTATTTCACATGCTTGAGAAGGGGAACCTATTCCCGCATCAACTATTACGGGAAGTTTTATTTCATCTATAATTATTTTTATAAAATGTTTTGTAATAAGCCCTAAATTACTTCCTATAGGTGCAGCAAGCGGCATTATTGTTGCAGCTCCCGCATTTGCCAAATCTCTTGCTGCATTCAAATCCGGATACATATACGGCATAACAACAAAACCTTCTTTTGCAAGAATTTCCGTTGCTTTTATTGTTTCGTAGTTATCGGGTAAAAGATATTTTGTATCTTTTATAACTTCAATTTTTACAAAATCACCGCAACCGAGTTCTCTTGAAAGTTTTGCAATTCTAACAGCTTCTTCTGCCGTTCTTGCACCTGAAGTATTAGGTAAAAGAGTTACGGTTTTAGGTATGAAATCCAAAATATTATATTCTGTTTTTGTATTTGCTCTTCTTAATGCAAGTGTTACAATTTCAGCTCCTGCCGATTCAACGGCAGCTTTTACCAAATCCAACGAAAATTTTCCGGAACCTAAAATAAACCTTGAATTAAATTCATGTCCTGCAATTATCAATTTATCATTATTTTCCATTAACATCTCCTTTGTTTCTTTTAAAACTTTCGTTTTACAAACATCAAAATTTTATTAATGTATAATGTAGAATGTGAAACGTATAATTTCGGTAAAAATTCACTTTGTGAATTTTTAATAAATAATTAAGTTTTTTACTTTGCAAAAAACACATTAATTATAAATTTTACATTGTAAATTGTACATTAACAAAAAGTTCTGCTTTTTATTAACCTCCGCCTACAAAAGTCAGCACTTCCATAACATCCGTATCTTTTAAATTTATAGTGCCATATTTATCTTTATTGACAATTTTTCCGTTTAATTCAACTACTATTCTATTAATATTATAATTGTTGGTTTGTAAAAATTCCGATATATTTTGAGTATTTTTTAAAACAATCTCTTTACCGTTTACTTTCATATATGACTCCTTTAAAAAAAATAGAATATGACTGAAGTTTTGACACCCGAGGTGGTGTCCCCCATATCATATTCTATTTGATACAACGGCTTTATGATACTATAAATTTTTGTCTTTTGTCAACAAATATTCTATAATATCAAGAATATGTAAATTACAAATTATTGTTGTTAGTTATTATAGATTGTAAGTTATAAATTATAAATTGTCGCATTATGGAGGGAAAATGGCTG
>ONEP01000183.1 GCA_900316875.1 Candidatus Ruminimicrobium bovinum | reverse complement strand
GAATGAAAAGAGAAAAAAATGTTATTTTACGTATGAACAGAGAAAAGTATTGTTGGAGTCTATTCGTTATGTTGATTTGGTAATTCCAGAAACTAATTGGGAACAAAAGAAGAGTGATGTTCACGAATATCATATTGATACATTTGTAATGGGAGATGATTGGAAAGGAAAATTTGATTTTTTAAAAGAAGAAGGTGTAGAAGTTGTTTATTTATCAAGAACACCTGAAATTTCAACAACAAAAATAAAAAAAGATATTTATGGAATAAACAAAAAATGAGTAATGCTTTAATTAGTGTAATTATTCCCGTATACAATGTTGAAAAGTATCTTTCTCGTTGTATAGATAGTGTTATTAATCAAACATATAAAAATTTGGAAATAATACTTATTGACGATGGCTCAACAGATAATAGTGGAAAAATATGTGATGAATATGCAATAAAAGATAACAGAATAAAAGTTATACATAAACAAAACGGTGGAGTATCTTCAGCAAGGAATATAGGACTTGATGTTGCTAAAGGTAATTATATTGGTTTTGTTGATAGTGATGACTATATTGAAAATGATATGTATGAAATCTTATATGAATTGTTAGTAAGAAACCAAACTGATATTTCTTGTTGTAATAAGTTTGTTTTAAAAAAAAATAAATTTGTAGTAAGTGAAAGTTTTCCAACCAAAGATGGTATTTTATCTTTTGATGATGTTTTAAATGACTCTAAACATGATTTTTATATTTGGAATAAACTTTTCAATAAAAATTTAATAGGAAATGTTCGTTTTAATGAACAATTAACATTGGGTGAAGATTTATTATTTACATATCAAGTATTACAAAAAATAAGAAACATTGCTTTTTATAAAGAAGCTAAATACTATTATTGTGACAATTCCAATAGTATAACTAGAATACGAGTTTTTAAAAAAGAATATATAAATCAAATTTTATTTTATGAAAAATTACTTAATTATTGCGAGAAAAATAAATTAAAAATAGGATATAAAAAATATAAACATTTACAAATTAATTGGATTATTAATTTTTTATCTTGGATTGCACGAGAAACCCCTATAAGAAATAAAGAAAGTTTAGAATTATTATTAAAATATGCAAGAAAAAATTTATTTTATTTTATGTTTGGGAAATTTGGTATTAAATCTAAAATTTTTTTGATTGTAAGTTGTTTGAATTTTAATTTAGCAAGTAATATTTATAAGTTAATGTTAAAATTAAAGGTTATAAAATGAAAAAAATTGGGATATTAACTTTTCATAGAGCTAATAATTATGGCGCATTATTACAAACTTATGCTTTAAAACGATTTTTAAAATCTATTGTTCTTAAAGTTTTTATTATAAATTATTTGTGTGATGCAATAGAAAATTACTATAAACTTTTTCCGAAGAGTTTATTAAAATTTAATATTAAAAATTTAATAAGAATAATTAAAAGATTTTTATTTTTACCATTGATAGTTTATTTTAATTTTAAATTTAAAAAGTTCAAGGAAGTTTATTTAATAGATACTTTACCTTTTACTTGTAACAGCATAAGTAGTATAGAAAACAAATATGATATTTTTATAACAGGTAGTGATCAGGTATTTAATCCGCAATTAACCGGTTTTGATAAAAATTATTTTTTAGATTTTGTTAAAGATAAAAATAAATGTTTTTCCTATGCGGCAAGTTTTGGCTTGAGTTATGAAAGTTTAACAGAACAAGAAAAAATGTTTATAAATCAAAATTTACAAAATTTTAAATATTTATCTTTAAGAGAAAAACAAGGTATGGATATTGTTAATAAATTATCTAATATAAAATCAGAAGTTCATATTGATCCTACATTATTACTAAATAAACAAGATTGGTCAAAAATATCTAAAATTCCAAAAGAAACGGAATTTGTTTTAGTATATTTAATGAATAACAATAAAAAAATTATGAAATATGCTGATGAATTAGCAAAAAATAAAAAATTAAAAATAAAAATTATTACTCTAAAATTTAGAGAATTGATAAATAAAAATACTTTTATGCCGTCTCCTCAAGAATGGTTAGGTTATTTTTTAAAAGCAAAATATATAGTTACAAACTCTTTTCATGGATTATGTTTTAGTATAAATTTTAATAAACAATTTTTTGTTGATTTCGTCCCAACTAATAAAAGAAACTCAAGATTTAAAAATCTTTTAGAATTAACAAATTTAGGAGAAAGATTGATTGATAATATCGGAACAGACTATGATAAACCAATAGATTGGAGCAATGTAAATAAAATAATAGAACAAGAAAGAGAAAAATCTTTGAATTATTTAAAAAGTATTGCATTATGAGGAAAAAAAAAAAAAAAAAAGTT
>ONEP01000245.1 GCA_900316875.1 Candidatus Ruminimicrobium bovinum | reverse complement strand
GTTGTCATAATTTTGTGCATAAATACTTTCTATTGCCTGTTTTATATATTTACCGTTGTTGTATGTCGGCATTATTACCGAAATTAAAGGATTTATATTTTGCATGTTTATTTTTCTTCCTTAAAAACGGGTTGCCATCCTTCTTCTTCGTCAACATCATGTATGGGATCGGCAAGTAACATTTCCTGGGCATCTTCGTATTCGGAAACTTTCATCTCGAATTTATCTTTTTTTATAATTGCTTCATCAAGAACGGGGGTTTTTGAAGATTTCTCTCCTGCGATAATAATTTCTTTTTTTAACAGCTCATCAATAAAAATTTTGAATTTTTGTTCTATATCATTCGGACAAGATTCTATTTTTTTTAGATTATCAATAATTAAATTTGTTGAACAACCGTCAATAACGTCCTTAAAAATTATGCTTCCGCAATTATTCATTGCATAATAAATACCTGTTTCGGAATTTATTATAATGGCAACATTATCGGTAATATCGGCGAACATTTTTGCTTCGTTTAATTTATACATTTTAAAGCTCCTTAATAAATTGTTTTAATATTGTAACATTTTTATCTAAATTTTGTGATAAGTTTATTTGATAAAAATCCAAATCTTTGATAAAAGAAATTAGTAATTTTATATATTCCGTATCTTTATTGTTATTCATTTGGGTTGCCGTAGAATAAACTAATTGCGTAACGGCAGTATTTTTATTTGTTTTTTCAATTGTCGGTTCCGCTATATTGCTTATTTTAGGAAAAACAACAGCTTTTATTTCCAAATTATTTATGATATTAATATCATAAGAAGATATATTAAGAATGTATTTTGTATTATTATAATTATTACACATAAATTCCGATTTTAAATTTGTCATTTGTTTATATATTTGCGGGGATAAAGTAATTATTGAATAAATAGGAGAGGCATATAGTTTATTATTGCTCTTTTTTAATATTAAATAATCATCCGAAACATATTGAAAGCCGTTTGTTAAACAAGATACCGATAATGTCGATTTTCCGCTACCGCCTTTTGCTGAAATTAAAATACCTTTATTGTTGATCCCTACGGCGGCAGAATGAACAAGTGCCGAATATTCCGTTCTGATTATTTTACTTATTGATTTAACAAATAAATGTCCCTGCTTTGAAAGAATATCATAAGAATAATTTTCCGCTATAAAATAATACTTTTCTTCTTCTTTGTTTTCGGCATTAATTATATTGTTTTCCAAATCTATTTGCATAAACTCTTTTTTTTCGTGGGATATTGTTATCCATTTTGATTTATTATACTGTTCGCTTATATACGAATAAACAGTGTCTTTCCATATATATATGGTTGCATCATAATTATTTGCGGTATCTTTCAACGAACAGGAAAAATATTTTTCAAGTTGCGGTAAAAAGTCGGCAAATGCTATTTGTAACCTTATGGTTTTTATACCTAAATTCAAATATTTTGTAATAACTGAATTTTTATCAGCTGTTTTTTTAAAACTGTTGTCTAAAAAATTATAATATTTTATAAGAGAATTTTTATTGATGTTTAGTAAATAAGTTTCCGTTTTTAATGTCATATTTTAAATATCCTATTTGCAGTTTTATCAAAAAACAAAGAATTTATTATTGGTGTTTTCTGTATTATTTTTAAATATAAGAATATGCTGAATAATTTTATTTTTTTAAAATTTTTGGTTTTTTGTATCTGTTCTTTTAATTGTTGTGCTTTGCTAAAAAACAAATGCTTTTTCGTGTAAAAATTAAAATCTTTTTCTTCCTGTTCGGATATTTTAATTGAAGAAATAATGTTATTAGGGATTGTGTTCGGTAAAAAATGATTGAAAAGTTCTAACATTATTTTTGTTTGTGCAAGTGTTCCTGTTTGTTTTGCATTTTCTATTATTTGATTCCAACTTATATCTTTATTGTTTTTTATAATATGAATACCGTCTAATAACCATGAGATGTTTTTATAAAACGGCTGGGAATAAATTATATTGTCATAACCGTTATTAAATAACAGAAAAAGAAAATCTTCGGTATTTGGAATTAAAACACTTGAACCGTAAAAGTTATATTGTTTTGCTCTTTGAAAAATATTTTTATATATTTTATCGGTATTTTTATCACTTTTAACCAATAAATGATGAACATCAATTTTTTGTTTATCACCTTTTATTATTTCCGTAGCATTCGGGTATATTCCGTTTATTTTAAACCCTAACTTTTTACTTATATCAATAACTTCGTTAAATGTTTCTTTTGGAACGGCACAGTCTACATCATACATCATTCTTGCCTTATTTGGTTCAATTAATCTCATAGCGGCACCTTTCACCAACATAACGGGAATGTTTTTTTTGTTTAGTTCGTTTGTGAGTTGCTTTAAACCTAATAATAACGGAACGTTATAGTATTGAAATAATTTTAAAATTCCTTCCAATCTCGGTTTTATTTCATTCGGAATTTCTATATGCGGATTATTTTGAAATAAATGTGCAAGTAAAAAATTAAATGTTAATTTTTCTTTTTCTATATCATAATTAAAATCATATAACAAATGATATACTTCATCTTTTGTTACTGATTTTTTTAAATACAAATTTATAAGAATTTCTTCCTTTTCCGAAAGATTGATAATTTTTATAAAAAAATTGATATCTAACATATTTATAGTAAAAGTATATAAATTACCGGTATTATATAAAATATAAAAAAAATTTAAAATATTGTAAAATATAATGATTATTAAAAGATAAAAAATGTGTAAAACTAAAACAATGTTTATAAAAAATAAAAAATTTTCATTTATATTCTTATTACTTTTAACCGATTGTATAACATTTTTGTTATCCTTTTTAGTGGCTTTTTATGTAAGGTTTTATATACTGCCGGCAGAGATAGTTTATTCTTTCAGCCAATATTTTAAAATCTCTCTGTTATTAATCCCGGTATGGATATTATTCGTTAATTTTTTTATCGGATATAAATTAGCATATATTTCAAAATTTAATTTGTTTATAAAAGTATTAAAAACTTCAATTGCTTTTGTCATATTTATTCTTGCTTTAATTTTTATTATAAAAAACGATACATCAAGATTAATGGTATTTTTGATGTGGATTAATTTAATAATTTTTACTCTATTGTTAAGGTACATATTAAAAAAAATCATAGCATATATTGTGTATAAACTTAATATAAGAAATAATTTGCTTGTTATAGGAAAAAAAGTTAGAAAATATAAAAAAATTTTCAATAACAATTACATAAATAAGGTTTTTTATTATCCTTATGAACTAAATGATAAAAATATTGAAAAATTAAAAACTTTATCATTAAAAAAACAAATAAGAGAAATAATAATTATTAATTATTCAGTTAAGGATGAACAGTTTTTGTCTTTATGTAATTGGGCGGTAATAAATAATGTTGATATTAAAATAATACCGAATGAAACACAAATGGCAAAAGATAAAGTTGAATTTGATGACACACTTGGTATTCCCATTATTTTACTTGTATCAAACCCTGTATATGATTTTGAATATTTTTTAAAAAGAATTTTGGATATTATATTTTCTTTAATTATGTTAATCGTTTTGTTGCCTGTTTTTTTAATAATTGCAATCGCCATAAAAATTGAAAGTAAAGGTCCTGTAATTTTTAAACATTTAAGACTCGGATTCAATGAAAAAGAATTTTTTTGTTATAAATTCAGAAGTATGTCTGAAAATGCTAATGAAAATTTAAAAATTTTAATACAAAACAGTGCCGAACAAAATGAAGCTTTTTTAAAATTGGAAGACGATGATAGAATTACGAAAGTAGGTAAATTTATAAGAAAATACAGTTTGGATGAGTTACCGCAATTATTTAACGTGTTAAAAGGTGAAATGAGTCTTGTAGGTCCGAGACCTATAGTTCGTTTGGAGTTGGAACAGATAAAAAATTTTTATCATAATTACAGCTATGGGAAAATGTTTAAAGTATTACCCGGAATAACAGGACTTTGGCAGGTTTCCGGAAGGAGTTTGTTAAGTGATGAAAAAAGATTGGAATTGGAAATTTATTATGTTGATAATTGGAGTTTAAGTTTTGATATAAAAATTTTAATTAAAACAGTTTTTGTTGTATTGTTCCATAAAGGAGCATATTAACCGTAATTTACTTTTTGATTAAAATTCTTGAATAAGTTTTTTTTCTTCTAAAGTTTAAATATTTGTTTGAATTTATTGTTTTTACAATTTTCCTATTGAAATTTATAATAATATATACTAAAATATATAAGAGTTTAAAAGGTGTAGTATATGTTTAAAAAAATAAAAATATTATTAATCGCTTTTGCTATGCTTTTTTCAAATGTTGCTTTCTCGGCGACATCGGCGTATTCTCTCATTTCTCAAACAAATATTAACAAAGAAACTAAAATAGATATCGTTAAACAGTATCGCGGTATTGTTAATATGCCTAAAGTTTTTTGTGATATTTGTGTTGAATTAAGTCAAGAAATAATAAATATTTCAAATAAAGATAAAAATAACAGCAGTTTAAATTATAAATATACATATAACGATAATGTTGTCGGAAATATCAAAGCAATACAAAATAATAATAAAAAACAAACAGGTGTATTTTTTAACGGTAAAAAAATAAATTTAATTGACAAAGATAAACCTGACAAATTTTTATATTATAACGGTGATAATATTTTATACTATATTACGGCATACATAGGATTATTGCGTGCAAATGATGTTGTAAACAATAATACATTAGTAAATACAGGACAAACACTGCTTTTATAAAAGCAGTGTTTTTTTATTGGTTAAAAAATGAAAAATATAATAAAAAAACTATCAACTATAATGTTAAACTCTTCAGCTTCTCAGCTTTTCAGCTTCTCAGCAACCAAAGCTATAGCTTTGGTTATCGTAATCAGTTTGTTACTCGGGACAATCGGTAATAATGCCTATGCCGTTGCTCAATCATTTAATAATGAGCAGGAAGAAAATACGGCATCAAAATTTTCCGAAGGTAAAATTACCTCTTGTACCGATGCGGGAAGTAATGCAACCGTAGTAAATATTCAAGATTTACATTGTCATTACCAAACCCAACAAAATATCAGTACCATATTAAAGGAAATAGAAGATAATTACGGTATAAAAGCAATTTGTGTTGAAGGCGGTTACGGACAAATAGATACAAGCTGGTTAAGCAATATAAAAGATGAAAACTTAAAACAAACTTTAACCGATAAATTGTTGGAAGAAGGCGAACTTACCGGTGCCGAATATTATGTTATAAAAAATAACAAAAAAGATATTTTAAAGGGGTTGGATGAGGAAAAAACACATAAAGAAAACATAAAAAGGTTAAGTGATATTATAGAAAACGAAAACAAATATGCAAAAACAGTAGAAAGAGTAAAATATATTATAAATAAACTAAACAAAAAATATGTAAACAGAAGAAGCAGAAAATTTACCGACATCGTCAATAAATACAGACAGGAAAAAATAGATACTGCAAAATATTACGGTTTGATGTTAAAATATATAGAAAAAATAAATAAAGAACCGCAAAAATATAACAATATAATAAAAATATCCAAAACGGACTATCCGAATATATCGAAATATATTCAACTTACAAGTAATAATAAAAAAGTAAAAACAAAACAGGTTACGGTTGAATTGCAACAATTATTAACCGAATTAAAACAAAAGTTATCTTACGGTGAATATTCAAATATGTTGGCCGATACAAAAAACTTAAAAAATACCGATAAATTGATAAGTTATATACAATACTATGCCAATGAAAATAAAATAAATTTGGAAAAATATACACAATTAAATAATTTCGTTAAATTAAATTATATAAACAATAGTTTAAATCCCGTTGAAATGATAAAAGAAGAAACTGCTTTAGAAGATCAAATAAGAAAAGCTCTAGCTTATAATTTAACCGAATATGAAATTGCTTACATAACAAGTTTTGAACAATACTTTGAAAAATATTTGAATTACGGTTTAACATGTATTGAATGGAAATATTTTGAAACAGGTATAGAAAAATTCAGAAAATTATATACAAAATATGCCGTAGTTGACAGGATAAAAGAAATAGAAAAAGATTTTTACGAAATAAACAAGTATTATCAAACAAACGAAACGAGAAATTCAATATTCATGGATAATATAACAAAATACATAACGGATAATAAAAAAGTAAATATAAAACAAAAAAGAAATGCAGAGCAGATATTAAAAGATTCAAAAGAAATTATTGTTGTAGTTTCGGGAGGTTATCATAGTGAAGAATTAAAAGATATGTTATCAGATGAAAATATAAATGATATAGTTATTACGCCTAATGTTCTCGGTGATATTGATATTTCAAGTGAAAAGTATAAACAAATAATTAAAGGACAAGGCAAAATTCAAAGCCAAGCCCTTGCATACACTTTGGCTTCATGTGCTACGGATGAAAAACAAAAAGAACTTTTAATAAAAACTGCAGTTGACATAGTCGGCTTTGATAATGTTTCAAAACTATCAGGTATTTTAGGTAACCAAATAGAAACAGAAGAAATATTGTTTAAAAAAGCAAAAAATGAATTTGTAATAAAGACATCTGAAGGTAATTTTCAAATAGCAAATACAATTGACGAAGAAGTAGCAAAATCAAAAATAAAAGAAACAATAAACATTGTAATTGATAACAATAGAGATCTTTTATCAAAATTATTATTTTTTTATGGTATTGAAAATATTTTTTATCCAAATAACGAAATTATAAATAAATTAATAATTGAAATAGGTTTTGTGCTAAGTGCTAGCGGTTTTAATTTTGATAATAACGGCATTATTTTTGATATTGAAAATTCAGATTATTCTGGCGCGGATATTTTAGGAATGTATCCAGAACAATATTCCGATATGAGTAAAAATTTTCAAGAAGCTGTTGTTAAAACTCAGGAAGAAATTGATAAAAATAAAAAATATAAAGTGGTTAATATTGAACTGTCTTCTGATAAACAAAATTATGAAATTGTTGGGTTCCATGAAGAAACAGGTAAAGGAATTTCTTCACGTATTAGGAAAAAAAATGAAAACAATTATAGTTTTTTCATTGATAAAAATACGATTAAAGATTTTTACGGTGGTAAACCGACTTCGACAATACAAAATGATAATGATTATATTTATGAACAAATAAAAAATATGAAAGATAACAATTTGTCATTTGTTACTTTAGGACAATTATCGGATGATCATATTAACATATTGGGGAAAGAACAAAAGGATGTTATATTAAAAAATAATATAGTAAAGAAAAATTTATCACATCATCCAGATATTTCAATAGAACAGTACGGTAGTTTTTTAGAACCTTTAAAAAATCCTGATTATATTTTACAAAATCAACCAAATAGACCTAATTATTATTCGTTTATTAAAGAAGTTGAAAATAATGAAGACAATTCTATTTTATCCATATCTTTACGTTCTATAAATAATTATAACAACAAAAAATCCGAAATTGATTATTTTGTTGTTGATGGAGCTACGGAACAAGAAATTATTGAAATTCTTAATAAAAATGAAGTGTTTACCGAAGAACTGTTTAATTTGTCAAAAAATTTCGTAAATCAATGTGAAAATTTTGCAATAGTTATGGAAATGCTTAATGATACTATTGTGGAATATAAAGTTGATTCGATACATATTTTGAGATTTCTGCTTAGAGAAGAAAATATAAATTATATAAATGAAAACAAAGATAATATAGAAGTATTGGATACAATAATTTATCATATTGAATATTTGTGTTTGTTCTTGAATTCTAAAATGTCATTGAAAACTTTCGTAAAGGAAATAAATGGTTTAACATTAGATTTTTCATTAAGACATGTTGAATATTCCTATATCAATGTTCTCAATTATTTAAAGAAATTTAATGATATTAATGAAATAGATGAACTTTATTTTGAGTATAGAAAAAATAAATTTTTGGCACCGGATTCGCATTTTACATTAAAGAAAGTAGAAGATTACTGTTATCCTATATTGGAAATTTTAGGAGTGGAAAACAGACATATATATATGAATTTAATGATTAATATGGGTGTTGATGAACTTAAAGAGTTAAGAATGTTTTTAAAAAATTGTACACCCGAAGAAATAAACAAAATAAAAGGATTATTTTTGTCTTTAATAAAATTGGGAGATACTGCTATTGATACGGATAAAAATTGTTTGTCTTTAAAAATATTTTTAAATAACAACTTAACAAAAATGTTTGCGAATTTGGATGAAGCTTCACAATACTATAAAATTGCACTTTCCGTAAGTCATATAATTCCTGATGATATAGCTGAAGAAATAACAGATGAAATTGTAAATGAATATTTGCAACTTTATATTGAGCCTTTACAAAATAATTTAAGTGAAAATTTATTT
>ONEP01000026.1 GCA_900316875.1 Candidatus Ruminimicrobium bovinum | reverse complement strand
CAAGTTTTATAGAATATATTCATTAAATATTTGTTATTAGGACTGTTTAAGATATAGTTACTTCCATAAGTTTTTATATATTTTCCTTTTAATTGAGGGAAAAACTTGTTTAAATTCTTATAAAAGAATTCTCTGTTACCGTCTCTTAAAGTTACCCCCATACTGAAACATATTATACCATAAACTTTTGCTTTTATACAATAATTTAAAATACCGGCTAAATTTTCTTTTGTATCATTTATAAACGGCAATATAGGTGTAAGCCAAACAATAGTTGGGATATTATTTTGATTAAGTATTTTTAATGTTTCAAATCTTTCTTTAGTGCTGCTTACATTAGGTTCTATTATTTTACAGAGTTGTTCATCAAAGGTTGTTAATGTCATTTGAATAACACATTTTGTTTTATTGTTTATTTCTTTTAGAATACCCAAATCTCTTAATATTAACGACGATTTTGTTATGAGCGTCACACCAAAACCGTATTTGTATATTAATTCCAATGTTTTTCTTGTACTTTGTATTTCTTTTTCCAACGGAATATACGGATCTGTCATAGAGCCCATACCTATCATGCACTTTTTTCTTTTACTTTTAAAAGTTTTTTCTAAAAGTTCTACAGCATTTGCTTTTATTTCAATATCTTCAAACTTATGCTGCATATTATAACAGTTACTTCTTGAATCGCAATATATGCAACCGTGAAGACAACCTCTGTAAAGGTTTATCCCGTTTTTTGCAGATAATATACTTTTTACGGTAACAAAATGCATAATAAGTCCTATTTATATAATTGTTTCATGTGAAACAAAAATACAATTTATAATGTATAATTTACAATGTATAATTAATGTATTTTTTTGCTTTGCAAAAAATCTAATTATTTATCAAAAATTCACAATGTGAATTTTTACCGACATTATATATATTACTTTCTGCACTATACATTAAAAATTATTCCGCTTTGCTTCCAATATTCGAATCTTATATTCTTCTAAGCTTCAAAATTGCTTTGTAATTTTTTATTATATTATTTTATATGCTAATTTCCTTTAATTCTGCAAGCACGAATATATGCATTCATAATTTTTTCCACTGAATAATTTGTCTCAATATAATCTTTAACACAGTATTTGTCAAGATTATTTGGTATATCTTTGATAAATTTTTCAAATTCGTTTCCAAAAATTTTAAGTTTATTGAGAACACAATTATATTCGGTTATAATTTTTACATTGTCCTTTGTAACAAATTGGGAAAAGGATGCATTTTTATGATTAGTTATAACAAAAGAAGGAATATTAAAAGAAGTTGCTTCAAGAATAACCTGTCCGACACCGGCAACAAATAAAATATTATTTAAATTTTTGCGTAAATATTGTATCGAATTTATTTGTCCTATAAAATTAATATCAACGTTTTTTGATTTGGCAAAATTTATGGCATCTTTAATGAATTGCACTTCTCCTGCTCCTGCAATATCTATACTGAATTTATAAATTTTACATAATGAAATCAAATTACGGACATGTTGTATTTTATCTTTTGAAAACCTTGAGATATATAAAATCTTTGTTTGCCCGGAATAATGCCAATTTTCATTTTGTATAGTTATGCAATTTGGAATTTTATAGATTTTATGTTGTAAATTTTTAAATTTTTTTAACCAATCTGTTGATACGGAAATAATACTGTCAAACCGTTTAATTTGTTTTTCCAATAAAAAATATTGCTGAGAATGAAATAAAATTCCTGTTCTTGATATTTTTTTTAGTTCATTTATTTGCTTTTTGCCGATATAAGCTAAAATTTCTGCAGATACGCTTTTTAATTGAAATTCAATATATTCGGGTTTTATTTTTTTTGTAATTTTTATAAAAAATTTTAAAGTTAAACTGTTTTCAAATGAAAATTTTATAAAAAAACAATTAGTAATAAGTCTAAATTTATTTTCTTTTGCTATAATGATGGGAACAAAATTGCGAGAAATTAAAAAGTCTATTGTTTTCTTAATCCTTGTTTCAACTCCGCCTGTTTCTTCTAAATCGCCGTCAATAACAAAAATAATTTTACGAAATTTTTCTTTTTTTGATTTTAAAACATAATCTTTTATTGTATTGATAGTTGCTTTGTTTTTGCTTAAATATCTTTTTATTTTACTGTAATTAATCGGATATAGGTATATATGTATGTATTCATTTAATATTAAAAAACATTTATGTAAATACTGTAATATAAAATTTTTTTTTAATTTTTCCACTAATATTTTATACATAGTTGTTTTTAATTGTTTACAGACTTCTTTGTTTAAGAATATAAATTTACTTCATTATAACGTATTTACCATAACAAACAAAGTTATAAAAAGTTTGTAATTATATTTGCAATTTTTTATTAAGTTCCTTGGCATATAATTTTATTTGTTGAATATCAATAATGTTATTATTTAATGTGTAGTAAGTATTGTTTTGGTACAACGGATCTTTTTTATATTTTTCATCAATTTTTTCCCAATCTTTTGTTAAGGGAATAGGGGAATATTCAGATAATGATACTTTTGCCCCTAAACTATGGACAAAATCTATTGATTTTTTAATATCTTCCAATTTTTGATATTTATGCCCTACCAATAAATATGATGTATATTCTCCCTTTTTATAACCGGCTTTTACTAAATTGTTTATGGCCGCTTCAAATAAATTATTATTTACTTTATTATCACTGTATTTTTGAAGTTCATTATTTGATGTTTCCAAACTTACCCTCGGGTTTATAAAATTTGTTTGAAACATAAGTTCGGCAAGTTCTTTATCAACATACCTTGCATGTAAACCGTTTGGAGTATGAAAATATATTTGTTTATTATCTTTTACATATTCTTTTAATAATATTTTTATATTATCATCTGCCTTATAAAATAATGCATCATCATAAAAAGCAATATTTTTAATATTGTTACCGATTAAATAATCTATTTCATGTTTAACAATTAAAGGGTGTTTTCTTTTAAATATACCGTTATTTAATATTTTTTGAGCACAATAAGAACAACTGAAAGGACAACCTAACCCTATTCTTGTTACTATATATTCTAACTTATTATATAAAGAATAATCCGGAATAGGCATCGTTTCAAAGTTAGCATTAATTATTACATCAATATTATATTTTTTAAATATATCATTGAAATTGTCTAAACTGCCACGAACAACATCGTCTATATTTTTAAGTGTTTTTGCATGTTCGTAGCATAAAGTTGCATAAATACCACCCAAAACTATAGGAGTTTTAGGGAAAATTTCTTTTAAGTTTTTTGCAACTTCAATAATACCTAAATACCAATAAGTCATAACGGAATTTATTATAATTAAATTCGGAACGGGTAACTTTTTAATATAATCGGTTGCCGTATTTTCCGGTATACCAAACCTATAATAATTTCTTTCTATGTTTTTGAAAATATAAGGTTTTTGAATTATTTGTTTAATATAATGCCCGCAACCGTATTTGTTTGATTCGGGACTTTTAATAAGAGGTGACAATCTGTCCATATAATCAAAAAATTGAACATTTATGTTTTGTTGTTTTAACATTGAGGATAAATAAAGCAGTGCTAAAGGTTTTGCCCATAAATCATAAGCGGCAAAGTCGTATATCGGGGGATTAACTAATAATATTTTAGTCATTTTTTGTTCTTAAATTAAGTGTTTCTTATTTTTTTGATTGCTAATTGATATTGTAAATTTTAAATTATAAACTGTTTTTTATGTTTCACGTGAAACATAAAGTTTTGAAAACGGATAATTTATTTTAAGTAATTTTTAGTATTACAAGAAGAGCTGTTAGAAAGTAATCCGAGGCAATAATAAGTATCATAGATACCATAACCGAACTTGTTGTTGCCCTTCCGACACCTTCAGCACCACCGGAACATTGAAAACCTTTGTGGCAGGCAACAATAACCAAAATTAATGCAAATACACATGATTTTATAAATCCGTGCCAAAAAGTAGAAACATCCATAACATTTAATATATCACTCATATAAACGGTTGAAGGAACATCCCAATTCATTGTAGTAACAACAAGTCCACCGTAAACACCAACTATATTTGCTATTGATGTAAGTAACGGAACCATTAATATACAAGCTATAAACCTTGGAACTGCAATATATTTTATAGGGTTTGTCCCTAATGTATACAAGGCATCTATCTGTTCGGTTACTTTCATTGTTCCTATTTCTGCCGTTATTGCAGCACCTACTCTGCCTGTTATAACAACCGCTGTTAAAACAGGACCTAATTCTTTAACTAAAGCATAAGCGGTAATCATACCTATATAAACTGGTTCGTTAAATAAATTTGAAGTTGCAGAACCTACCTGCAGTGCCAAAACCATTCCGGTAAAAAATGAAGTCAGTAAAATAATAGGAAATGATCTGTAACCGACTTCAAACATTTGTGATATTGTGTTTTTTATATTTATTTGACCTTTAAAAATATACACAAAAGTTTCTAAGGTTATTTCGGTTGCATGCCCCAAACCTAAAGCTACTTTATTAAAAATTTCAAAAACATAACTGATAGGATTAAAATTATTTTTTAAATTTTCCATAATTAACGGTTTATAATTTATCGGCTATAAAATTATAGTTGTCGAGTTGCATATACTTGTATAAATAAATTATTAGGTTTATTATACTATAATTCTTGGAACTCTTGTTGAAATAGCACATGTAATTTCATAATTGATTGTATTTTGCAATTTTGCAAGTTCTTCGGCTTTTATTGTTTGGCTGCCTTGTGTGCCTATTAAAACAACTTCATCACCGACGGAAACACCCTTTACACCGGTAACATCTATCATCATCATATCCATTGTAATTCTGCCTGCAATCGGGCAACGTTGCCCCCTGACCAAAACATCTGCCTTATTTGATAATACTCTGCTGTAACCGTCCGCATATCCTACCGGAATTACCGCGATAATTGAAGCTTTATTTGTTACAAAAGTTCTTCCGTAGCTTACACAAAAACCGGCGGAAACTTTTCTTAAGTTTATTATTCTTGCTTTCCATGATAAAACCGGTTTTAATTTTAATGCTTTTGAAACTACACGGTCAAAAGGTGTAAGCCCGTATAAACCTATTCCCGGGCGAACCATATCAAGATGTGTTTTTTTATCTGTCATCAATGCTGCCGTATTTGCAACGTGTGATATGAATTTTAAACCTAATTTTTTTGCATACTTTGCAATATCATTAAAAATATCAAGTTGGTTTTTTGTATAAGCGGGATTTGTATCCGAAACAGCAAAATGTGTAAACATTCCGCTCATTTTTATTTCCGGCATTTCGGCAATTTTTTCAATTATATGGTAGGCGTCTTGAGGGCTTACACCGAGCCGTCCCATACCGGTTTCTATTTTTAAATGAAATTCCAATCTTTTATCGAGTTTTTTTGCCAAACTTGCCAAAAACTGAATATCGTGTAAGTTTGATAAACTTGGAATTAAATCCCAATAAACGGCAACTTCCAAACCGTCACAAGGATAAACGGAACTTAACATTAAAAGATTTGTTTTTATTCCTGCTTTTCTATATTGAATTCCTTCTTCAACGGAAGATATTCCTATACCGTAAACACCTGCACGAACAGCTTCTTTTGCAAGTTCTGCTCCTCCGTGTCCGTAACCGTTAGCTTTTATAACGGGCAAAATTTTTGTGTCTTTTTTTAAACTTTCTTTAATTTTTTTTAAGTTGAAAAGAAAATCGCTTTTATCTATTTCAACCCAATTTTGACGGAAAAAAGTTAAACTTTTCTTTCTTGCAGATGGCGGTTGTTCCTTCATTACTTGTAGTCCTCCATTGGAGATTTATTAAAAAATTTTGTGAATTCACTTTCAAAAACCAAATTGACATTTCCTACCGGACCGTTTCTTTGTTTGCTTACAATTATTTGTGCTTCTCTTTTTTTATCTTCATCTTGATTTTCTTTATCTTTATCATAATAAATTTCTCTGTGCACAAAAGCAACTACGTCGGCATCCTGTTCAATTGCACCCGAACCTCTTAAATCCGAAAGTTGCGGCTTTTTGGAACCGGTTCTTTTTTCGTTTTCTCTGGATAATTGTGATAAAACAAGAACCGGTATTTGCAAATCTCTTGCAATTGCCTTTAATGACCTTGAAACTTCGGCAATAAGACTTGCTTCAGATTCGGATTTGTATTTTGAAGATGTGCCTATAAGTTGTAAATAATCTATAATTATCAAATCAAGTTTTTTACCTTTTGTTTCCAATTTTCTTGCAAGTTTTCTTGACGCTGCACGTAATTCGGTAATTGTTATATCGGATTTGTCCAAAATATGTATTTGAGAATTAACAAGTTTTTCGGCAGCATTTGTAAGTTTTGTCCAATCGTCGCTTGAAAATTGACCGCTTCTTAATTTCAGACCGTTTACTAATGCACAAGAAGCCAAAAACCTTTTCATTAACGATTCTTTTGACATTTCCAAAGAAAATATTGCGACGGTTCCTTTGTTGTTGATTGCAACGTTTTCGGCAATGTTTAATGCAAATGCCGTTTTACCCATGGAAGGCCTTCCGGCAAGTATTATAAGCTCGGAAGGTTGCAAACCTGATGTAAGTTTATCCAAATCATCAAAACCTGTTTTTAAGCCGGAAACATCCCGTTTATCCTGATGTAATTTTTCAAGTTCGGCAACGGTTTTTTTCATTAATTGTTTAGGCGTTTCAAAATCGGAAGTAATATTTTGTTTTGAAATGTTAAAAAGATTTTCTTGTGATTGGTCTAAAATTTCAACTGAAGGTTTTTTTTCTTCAAAAGCATCGGTTACCATTTTGGAGCCGATATTTACTATTTGCCTTAAAATGGATTTGTCTTTTATTATATCTGCATAATATTCAACATTTGCAGCAGTTTTTACTTTATCAATGAGACCGGCAAGATATCTGCTTCCGCCGGCCTCAATATACATTTTATTGTTTTTTAATCTTTCATTAACGGTAACAATTTCCACCGATTGTGTATCGCTTATTTCTCTTATTGCACCGAAAATTAACTTATGAACTTCTCTGTAAAAATCCTCTTCCTTAACCAAATCGAGTGCTTTTATAACCGCATCTCGTTCTATTAACATAGCCCCGATTAAAGCCATTTCAGCATCTATTGATTGAGGAGGTACTTTTTCTAAACTGTTAGCCATTGTTATTGTTTAGTTTTTGCTTTTTTCTTCAACTATATCAACTTCAACTTTAGCAACTACTTCAGGATGTAACCTGACATTTACGGATAATTTGCAAACTTCTTTAACAGGAGCCGGCAGCAAAATATCGTGTTTGTTTATATTAAAACCCTGTTCTGCAAAAATTTTTGATAAAGTAGCGGTTGTTATGGAACCGAAAATTTTACCGTTTTCACCTACTTTTACTTTTGTAGAGAAAGTTGCTTTTGATAATTTTTCCGCAACTTCTTTTGCAGCTGCAATTATCTCTTCTCTCTGTTTTTCCAATTTAACTTTTTCTCTTTCCCAAATTTTTAAATTTTGAGGAGTTGCTTCCATTGCAATTTTTTTAGGCAATAAAAAATTTCTTGCAAATCCTGCAGAAACTTCTTTTATCTGCCCTTGTCTTCCTACATTTGTTATATCTGCTCTTAAAATAACTTTCATTATATAATTCTCCCTTTTTAGTTAGCTGCAAAAGGCAATAAAGCCAACATTCTTGCTCTCTTAATAGCTTGGCAAAGTTCTCTTTGGTGCTTTGCGCAAGTTCCGGTAACGTTACCGGAAAGTATTTTCCCGCCTTCGGTAACAAAAGTTCTTAACAAACTTACATTTTTGTAATCTATTTCTATTTTATCGCT
>ONEP01000218.1 GCA_900316875.1 Candidatus Ruminimicrobium bovinum | reverse complement strand
TAAAACTTCCGCCGATATTGCTGCAAATTTTTCGGACAAAAACCTTGTATCATAACCTATTATTACGGCTTTATCCTTTTTATAATTTTTATCATCATTTAAAAGATAATCAGCTATTGCCTGTGTAACGATTTTTACATTATCAAAAGTAAAATCGTCTGCTATAATTCCTCTCCAACCGGATGTTCCGAATTTAATCATTTTTATTACCTCTTTTATTTAGCTTATAAACTAAACAAGCTTATAGCTTATTTACAATATAATATTAAAAAATGCCTTTCTATTTTATAATAAATTAAAGCAAAGTGTAAAGAAAAAAAATTACTTGACAAAAAAAATATACTGTGTTATAATTAGCACTGTTAATATTTGAGCGCTAATATTAAAAGAGTGCTAAAATTACCGTGAGGCAATTAGCTGAAGAGGTGATACGCTGAAAAGCTGAAGAGTTTGTGGTAAAAATCGCAAAGTGATTTTAAGAGGTAAAAATGAGACAAATTTCAAAAAGTATTTTACAGGAGAGAAAAGCAAGGGTTTTATATGCCGTTATTCACGAGTATATAAAAACGGGGAAACCTGTAGGTTCAAATGTATTGGACAAACAATACAATTTTAATTTGTCACCTGCAACATTAAGAAATTTAATGGCAGAACTTGAAAAGGAAGGTTTTTTAACACATCCTCATACATCTGCAGGCAGAATACCGACTGACGAAGGATATAAAGCTTATGTTAATTCGCTGGTTGAATTACAGCGGCTTGCCGTTGAAGAGGAAGACCGAATAAAAAAAGAATATGAGAAAAAAACAAAAGAAATAGAAACATTGCTTGCACAAACTTCAAAAATATTATCGGGTCTTTCAAATTATACGGGTTTTATTACTTCGCCTAAAGCAAATGCCAACGAAATAAGAAACATAGAACTTGTTCCGGTTTCAAAAACACAAGTGTTGGTTGTGTTGCTTACAAAAACCGGTATAGTTAAACATAAAATGATAAATTTAACAATAGACAGCGACGATTTGGATAAACTTAAAAAGTTTTTGAATTCAAAATTAAGAGGATTATCTTTAGAGGAAGCTTCAATAAGAATTTTAACCGAAGTTGAAAAGTATCAAAATAAGCAAAAATCCGTAATTAACCTTGCACGACAAATAAGTGATGTTATAAACAGTATCGGCGAAGATATTTATGTTGACGGTGCATCAAATGTTTTAAGTGTTCCCGATTTTAATGATTTTGAGTCGGCAAAAAGTTTAATTAAATTAAATGAAGATAAAGACCGGCTTATAGAATTGATAGGAAAAGATTTTAATAAATCTAAGATAGAAGTAAAAATCGGCGGGCAGGATTTATCGGAATTAAAAGATTTAAGCGTTATAACGACTTCATATTCCTACGGCGACAAAATAGTAGGTGTTTTGGGAATTATAGGGCCTAAAAGAATGGACTACGATAAAATGATGGCACTTGTAAATTCGGTTTCAAATATTGTAAACGGATTTTTATTAAAAATGGGAGATGAAGAAGATGAAGAATAAAGAAACTCAGGAAGAAAAAATAGAAAAAAAAGCCGAAAAGTTGGCGGAAGAAAAAATAGAAGAAGCCAAAGAAAATTTTGAAGAAACCGAACAAAAAGTTGAAGATGTTGCAAGAGAAGAAAAGTTATCGGAACTTGATATTTTAAAACAATCTTTGGAAGAGAAACAAAAACAGGCAGACGAATATAAAGCGGAATATTTAAGAAGTGTTGCCGAATATCAAACTTTAAGAAACAGAACGGAAAAAGAAAAAGGTGAATACATAAATTACGGTAAAGCAAAAATATTGGAAAAACAAATAAACATATTTGATGTTTTTGAACAGGCAATGATAAGTGTCAGGGCAGGACAGGATTTAAAAAGTATTAAAGTCGGGCTTGAGATGATATACAGCGAATTTGCAAAGATGTTAAAAGAAGAAGGTGTTGAAAAAATAGAATGTTTAAATAAACCGTTTGACCATAATGTATGCGAAGCATTGGACCAGGTTGAAACAGACGAAACAGAAGAAGGAACAGTGCTTGCGGTTTATCAAAACGGTTATAAATTAAACGGCAAACTTTTAAGACCGGCAAGAGTAAAAGTTTCAAAGAAGAAGGCAGAATCTTCTTCCGAAGAAAAAGTTGATTAGGTTTGTCATTCCCGAGGGTTGTAATCGGGAATTCAAGTTGTTTTGTCGTGTCATTCCGGACTTGATCCGGAATCTATGTTAAATAAAAATTGTTCTTTTAAAAATTCTCTTTTTCGCACTCAGTGTCGCCAT
>ONEP01000247.1 GCA_900316875.1 Candidatus Ruminimicrobium bovinum | reverse complement strand
TTTCATTTGTAAATTATTTTCAAAATTTATATATGCAACTTGCCTATATTCACTTTTACCAAATTCTTGCATAAGCCAAGTTTTACCAACTTGCCTTGCACCTTCAATAATTAATGGTTTTTTATTTGGATTATTTTTCCATTCTAACAACTGTTTTATTGCATATCTTTTCATAAATTATACTCTCATTGTTAATTTTTTATATAATTTTACATTTTTTTACACGACTTTTCAATGCTTGTTTACACTTTTTTACACGACTTTTAATGATAATCCTACATTTTTTTACATGACTTTTAGTTATAATAACACATTTTTTGAGCCGACTTATTAAAAAATTCTAAATTTATCACACAAATAATTTATTGATTTTTCAATATATTATTTTAAATTTTTGTTAATTTATAATTGATTTTATCAAATATAAAAGTAAGCGGGAGTTTTACCTCTGCCTGCTTTTTGGCAATAGCTTTCAATCCGGCAGTCCTTTGCAAAATGTAAATACCTCAGCCGGAAGCACTACATTAAAAACATTATACAAAAAACTTATGACAACATATTGTCGCAATCATATAACAACCAAAAATATCAACAATAAAGAAAAACACGACAAGATGTTGTCGCAATTGTTTTATACAATATTATTAGGAAATAAAGTTATTTATTTTATCCGTTCGCATTTAAAAGGAAAATATGATATAATTTCATTGTAAAAGCGAATTAAATATAGGTGCTATTATGAAAAACACAGATAAAATATTATCAATAATAAAAAAGAACAACGGAATTATAACAAACAAAGATATTGTTAATTTAGGATTAACAACTAAATATTTAACTATAATGAAAAGGAAAAAAATGATAGAAAAAGTTAATAGCGGGTTATATATTCTTACAAATAAAATATCCGATCAATTTTTTGAAAAAACATATAATTATAAAAATACTGTTTTTTCTCATACAACAGCTTTATATTTCTATAATTTAGTTGATAGAATCCCAATAAAATACGAAATAACAGTTCCTTATAACTATACAGGAAATTTACAAAAACAAAATGATGTTAAATTATTTTATATAAAAAAGGAATTATTAAATTTAGGTAAAACACAAATAAAATCCCCGTATGGAATGATAATAGACACTTACAATATTGAAAGAACAATATGTGATATTATAAAAGATGAAAAAAAAATAGATACCGAACTTTTTGTTACCGGACTTCAAAACTATGTTAAATTAAAAAGCAAAAATATTAACTTATTAATGAAATATGCAAAAGAACTTAATTTAGAAAACAAAGTAGCTGACAAAATGAGGTTATTATTATGATAAAAAGTGATTCTGTTAAAGGAAAAATTAAAAATATATCAAAAAAGTCCGGTGTAAGCCCGCAACAACTGTTACAAATGTTTATGTTTGAACAGTTCTTAGTAAAACTTTCAAAAAGCAAATATAAAAATAAATTTATATTGAAAGGCGGTTTTTTGTTATCAAAAATATTTGGAGAAAGTAACAGGACAACCAAAGATATTGATACAACAATAAAAGGATTACCCTTACAAAAAGAAAACATTAAAGAAATTATAAATGAAATTATAAACATTCCCTATCAAGAAAATATTACATTCAAATTAGTTGACATTGAAAACATAAGAAAAGATGATTTGTATTCCGGATTGAGGGTAACAATAAATGTAATATTTGAAACTATTAATGAAAATTTAAAAATAGATATAACAACGGGAGATATTATAATTCCAAAAGAAATACAATTTGAATACAAATTAATGTTTGAAGATAAAACAATATTTATTATGACATATTCTATAGAAACTATTATTGCTGAAAAATTTGAAACCATAATATCAAGAAATATTTTAAACACAAGGGCAAAAGATTTTTACGACATTTATATGCTTGTACAGCAAAACAATTTCAATAAGAAAAATTTGGTAACAGTAATAAATAAAACATTTACAAAAAGGGAAACTTCTTCTAATATAAAAGAAATTGAAAACGTAATACAAATTGGGGTATGGCTATGAATCAATTTGCTATAGTTTTTGGTAATAGAGTTCCTCTATAACACAAATCCCATTTACACACTTTTT
>ONEP01000150.1 GCA_900316875.1 Candidatus Ruminimicrobium bovinum | reverse complement strand
ATTAAAATTTGAAGATCCTAAAGCATTGGAAAGAAGAATATTGTTAGACACTTACAAAACTTTCGGATGTGAAAGCGGGCAACCTACATTTAGATATAGTTTAATAGATGGTGTTCGTGACGGTTTTTTAATTAATCCTATAGTTGTAGATGCAAGAACAGATATTACAACCGAATTGTTATCTGAAAAAGGTTATTCTGTAGTTCAAATAACAGACGATGGACAAGAAACGACCGAACAAATGTTTTCTAAAGAATTTGAAAAGAAATTCTTTTCCGAAAACACAAATATTCAATTTTGTAAAGTTCTTCTTGAAAACGGTTTAAAAGACCCTATATCAGGAGAATTCGGTAAAACAATAGTTTTTTGTGTAAGTCAAAATCATTGTGCAAAAATTATGGATATATTAAATAAAATGGCACATAAAATATGGCCAAACAAATATAATTCGGATTTTGCTATGCAAGTAACATCTTGTATTCCAACAGCACAAGAAATGGCAGAACATTTTTCTAATAATAATTTATCAGGCAATTCAAAGTTTTTGGACGAGTATAAAACAAGTAAAGCAAGGGTATGTGTTACTGTTGGAATGATGACAACCGGTTACGACTGCCAAGATGTTCTAAATTTAGCATTAATGCGACCTATTTTTTCTCCAACGGATTTTGTTCAAATTAAAGGAAGGGGAACAAGAAAATTTACTTTTAAGTACCCAACAACAAAACCTGTTGAATTTAGAAACAAAGAACACTTTAAATTGTTCGACTTTTTTGCAAACTGCCAATATTTTGAAAAAGATTTTAACTACGACGAAGAACTAAAATTACCAAGACTTAAAAACAGTGAAGGATATGGTGGTGGAGAAGGCACACCACCAATAGAACCTATAGAAGTTTTTGAAATTGATAAACTTAAACAACTTACAGAAACAAAAATCGGTTTAGACGGTATGAAAATAGACAGAGAGCTATTCCAACAGTTTAAAGAAACCGTTACAGCCGATGAAGATATAAAAACCGCTGTTGATAACGAAGATTGGCAAACAGCCGAAGATATCACAAGAGATAGGTACGAAAACAAACCTAAACTTTTTATAACTCTTGAAAAATTAATGAAAGCTGAAATGTTAGATAGAAGATTATCATGGAAAGAAGTTTTACAAAGGGCTTTCGGATTGCTTTCAAAATTTAAAAACCAAGATGAACTTTTGGAAGATGAATGCGATAAATATATTTCAATTTATAAACCGCAAGCAGAATATGTTCCTTATATCAAAAACTTTATTAAAGCTTATGTAACAAATGAAGAATTTAGAAAAATTATCGAAGAAAAAAAGTATCAACAACTTAACTTTAACCAAGCTTTTTCAATGGAAGATTTTAAACATTTAAATGGTTATAGAGATGAATTACCTACATACATAAAAGATAATATCGTTATTAATAAATTTATGAAATAAAAAAGGTATAAAATGTTAACGAAAGATATCAAACAAACAATAGATAATGCCAGAAATATTTTAGTAGGCAAAATTCCTAACCCACAGTCTCAAATAGAGCAAATTACAATTGCTATGATTTATAAATTTATGGACGATATGGATATAGAACCCGTAGAAATGGGTGGAAAAAGAGAATTTTTTGTTGAAGAACTTGAACAATATGCTTGGTCAAAAATTATGTCCGAAAAACTTGGTAACCAAGTAAGAATGAACCTTTATACCGAAGCTTTAGAAGAATTACAACATTCAAAAAGAATTCCTAAATTATTCAGAGATATTTTCAAAGGTGCATATTTACCGTTTCGTGACGGGCAAACTTTAACTTTATTTTTAAAAGAAATTAACGATTTATCATACGATGATAGCGAAAGTCTTGGTGATGGCTTTGAATATCTTCTTTCAATTATGGGTTCTCAAGGCGATGCAGGGCAATTTAGAACACCAAGGCACATTATAGATTTTATAGTAGATGTTGTTAAACCTACAAAAACAGATAGAATTTTAGACCCGGCATGCGGAACGGCAGGTTTTCTAATTTCCGCATATAAATATATCTTAAAAGATGCAGAACAAATAAAACACAATTTAACCCCTAAAGAAAGAAAATCTTTAACTGAAAATATTCAAGGTTACGATATTTCTCCCGATATGGTAAAACTCGCTCTTGTTAATATGTATTTACATAAATTTAAAGAACCTAAAATATATGAATATGATACATTATCAAAAACAGAAAAATGGGATGATTATTTTGATTGTATTTTAGCAAATCCACCTTTTATGACACCAAAAGGCGGAATTCAACCCCATAATAAGTTTGCAATAAAAGCAAATCGTTCCGAAGTTTTGTTTGTGGATTATATTATGGAACATATTAAATCAAGAGCAGGTGTAATTGTACCTGAAGGTATAGTGTTTCAAAGTGCAAATGCTTATAAACAGTTGAGGAAAAAGCTTGTAGATGAAAATTATTTGTATGCTGTAGTAAGTTTACCAAGTGGAGTTTTTCAGCCATATTCCGGTGTAAAGACATCAATATTGTTTATGGACAAAACTTTTGCAAAAAAGACAGATAAAATTCTTTTTGTAGAAGTTCAAAACGATGGCTTTGATTTAGGTGCACAAAGAAGACAAATAGATAAAAACGATTTGCCAAAAGCATTGGAACTTATTAACGATTGGCAAAAATCTATAAACACAAAAAAAGAATTTAAATCCAACTCTACAATAGTAACTGTTGTTGAAAAAACAAAACTTGCCAAAAATGAAGAATATAATTTAACAGCATCAAGATATAAAGAAACAAAAGATTATTCTAATTGCAAATGGGAAAAGTTTAAGCTAGGGGAATTATGTGAATTAAAAAGAGGAAATGCTATTACAAAAAAAGATATTGTTAAAGGTTCTATACCTGTTGTTGCTGGCGGACAAAATCCTGCATATTATCACAACGAATATAATAGGTATGGAGAAACTATTACGATAGCAGGTTCCGGAGCATATGCGGGCTTTATTAGTTATTATACTACTCCTATTTTTGTATCAGATGCTTTTACAATAAAATCATTAGATGACAGGAATGTTCTTACAAAGTATGTTTATTATATTTTAAAAGCAAGACAAGAATATGTTTATTCGTTGCAATCTGGAATGGGAATTCCACATGTATATGCAAAAGATTTAGTGGATTACAAAATTCCATTACCACCAATAGAAATTCAAGAACAAATCATAAAAGAACTTGATAGTTATCAAGCAGTAATCGACGGTGCTCAAAAAGTTATAGATAACTGGAAACCAACTTTCCAAATAAACCCCAACTGGCAAAAAGTGAAATTGAATAATGAAAAATATTTTCTTGTAGAATCTGGTGGTACTCCATCATCAAATGATCCAACTTTATGGGATGGAAATATTAATTGGGTAACATTAGTTGATTTACCACAAGAAGACTACATTTCTATTTTAACATCTACAAAACGAACAATTACACAAAAAGGTCTATCGAAATCTTCTGCAAAGTTATTACCGGAAAACAGCATATTGATATCGTCAAGGGCAACAATTGGTCGTGTTGCAATTAATAAAATTAAGTTAGCAACAAATCAAGGTTTTAAAAATATTATTATCAAAGATTTTTCTAAAATAAACATAAAATTTTTAGCTTTAAATATAAAAAAATTATCAGATAAAATGAATTTAATGGCAACAGGTGGAACATTTAAAGAAATTTCAAAAACTGCTATTGGTGCTTTAGAAGTATTCCTTCCTCCTATTGAAGAACAAGATAAGATAGTTTCAAAAATTGAACAAGAAGAAAAAGCAATAGAAGGATGTAAAAAACTGATAAAAATTCAGCAAGGAAAAATAAACTCCAAACTCCAATCCATCTGGGGAGAAAATGAGTAATATAATTTATTTAAATTCAGAATTGGACGAACTTAAGTCTTTTTTACCATTAAACATAAGAAATCCTTACTTCTTAGTAATGTTTGAAAATATGTTGTTAGTTGAAAATTCTGATTTTTATAATAATGCTATAATTAATATTACACATTTTTACAATTTCATTTTGCATTGCTTTCTTTTTCAAATATATTATGTTGATGAAAATTTAGAATTGTTAAAATATTTACAAAAAACAACAGGAATTTTAAATAGTAAAGATGGTAGTAAAAAAATTGACATTTCAAAAGATTTTGATATTGCATATTTTTCTAACATTGAAAAGGATGCAATAAATTATTTCTTACATATTTTTAAATTGGATAAAAGTTCTCATCTTTGTCAAAAAAACCAAGAAATTTTTGATTTAAGAAATTCTGCAGCTCACTTGAATATGGATATAATTAATCATAATAGATTTGAGTACTTTATTGCAAAGGTACAAGAAAATATAGAGGAAATATTTGAAAAAGTTTATAAATATACAAAAAAGATAATAATTACCGAATTAGCAAAAGCAATAAAAAAGAAGCGTATAGATGAATCGTCTTATGTACAGATTTTTGAGGAAATCAATCGTAACTATTATATATCAATCAATTTTTATAAACTATTTTTTAAAAATAATAAAATAGATAATCCTAAAACAAATAGTCCAAATTATTATATTAAAAAATATATTAAAGAATATCTTCAACTTGAAGAGAAATAAATACTATATATTCTAATTTTTTTATTTTATATTAGATACAGAAATTATTTTTTGATTATTATGGTTTTGTACAATTTTAAAAGCATTTGTATTTGAAAATGTATGCATAAAAGAATGATGTATTGTTAATACTAAATCTTGTAATTCATCATCTTCTTCAAGTAATTTAATATTTAATCCTATATTTCGTAAATCTATATAAGAGAAATGTCTAGAATGTGTTTTTGATTTGCTATGATCTGATAAAAAATCACAAATTTGATTTACTTTCATATCTTTATTCGGATCATCAACAAACATACCCTCTTTTAACCATTGTTTAACAATCTCTTCAGCTAATGTTTTTGATTTTTCACAATCCCCTAAAAAAGTAGGATGATATTTGTTTATTATCATTTGCCAAAGAGGAATACAAGATGGCTCTCTTTTTATTTCTTCTTTGGCTTTTTCAAATTCTTCTAATACACCCCAAGTTGAAAGTCCATTAAACTGAGGATCTATTGGACCAAGACTTGAATGTTTTCCCATAATAATTTCTTTTGCAGCACAAGCCATCATTGTTCCCGCAGACATAGCAAGATGAGGAACAATAACTCTGATATTGGAGCCAAAAATTTCTTTTAAATAAAATACTATAGATTGTGTAGCAGTGAGATTTCCACCAGGTGTATGTAAAATTAAATCCAAACCTTTACTTTTATCTAACTTATGTATAGTTGTCATAAAAGCATTTTGATCTAAATCTGTTATTCCTGTATTAATATTGTCATTAGTTTTATGTAGCCAACCAGAATAATATGCTATAACATTTCTATTGGTTTTTTCGTATAATTTATGTAAATATTTATCTCTAACAACATCCAAAGGTGCTGTATTAGATGATATTTCTTGTAATTCTTTAAGAACATCTGACCAATTTGGCATTAAATTTTTCCTTCCATTTGTTTTAAATAATTTAGTTCATTAGTAATTTTGATATCTTTTTTTTCTACTGGAGCTGAACATTGCTTAAAATTTTTTGAAAATTCTTCTGGAGTAGAATAGTCTTTTAAATCGGAAATTTTAATTCTAAATAGATTGAAATCTTTTACAAAATTTGTTTTTTCCATATTGCCGCTCCAATATAGTTTCTATATGATTTGGGTAATATTTTATCTAAAAAAAAAACTATAGTTCAACAGTGAGATTAAAAATTTTATATTTATAAACTAAAAATATTTAGGGAAGACTGTAATAAATTTTTTTGTTTGAGTAGAAAAGAATTTTAAACATTTATTTAAATTTCCTTTCTTTGTGAAATCTATTTGTTTGAATATTATTATCCTACTAGCTTTTTTATTTTTTAATTCTCTCCAATCAAGATTTTCTTTTAATTCTTTTTCTATTGATTTTTTGTTCTTATATAGTTTGCGGAAAAAATTTTTATCTCTATATATATACAACTCGCAGCCGATATAATATTTTTTATCTTCCATATCCTTGGTTGCAGATAAGGAAATATGTGCTTTCCCTGTTCCAACAGAAATATTGTGATAGTGTCTTGAATGGGGTTCTCTTAAATTAATATTTTTATATTTATCTTTGCAATATTTGTTGAAAGATAACCAAAGATTATATTGTGCATCTCTTATATTGTTTGATATCTTTTTATGAATTTTATTTTTTACAATGATATTCTTATTTATCTTTTCGTTTTGTAATATATTTTTAATTTCTTGTTTATTAAATAACGTACTTTCTTTTTCTAAATCTTTTGCTGCTTTTTTTTCTTCTCTTTGATATAGCAATTCATTTCCTTTAGGTTTCAATAAAGAAATCAACAATTTTTCTAAGGGAGCAATATATTCCGGCTTATCAACGACATATACAGAAAATCTGTTCCATTTATTTTTGTGTCTATCTTTAAAATGATGTTTTAATCTTATACCTAAATGTTTATCTTTTCCAACATAGTAAATGTTGTTCCCGCGGTATAGAACATATATTCCGCCTCTGTTGCCTATCTTGTTGAGTAAAAAATCTCCATATTTAGTTATAAGTTTTATTGATACATTTGATAATTGATAAGCAATAAGTGTTTTCATATAGTTTAAAGTATATAAAATAAATATTTATATTTTCAATTGTCTAAAAAACAACAGCAAATCCGTCATAGGGATAAGGGGGAAGGTTCAACTTCTCTTTGGGGCAATTCTTTAAAAATCACATTTACAAACAACAAAAAATATTATATTTTAATCATAAACAAACCTTCGAAGGTAAAATATGAACCGGCTTTATGATAATTGGATGAAAGCAATACCTATGATGATTTACGGGTTCGGTTATCTTGTACCTAAAATGAGAACAGAAAAAGCACTCTCAAAATAAAACTCCGCTTGTCGTTGTTTGCTCTCAAAGAGTTTCTGAGTTTTTGCCGTTGCCGTTCCGTCTTTTCAATCCCTCTATTCGTCCATACATCCATACCTCTGCCGTTCTGCCGTTTTCAAACTGCTGTTCTAATAATATATAATAATAGTGATATACTTAAAACATTAAAGGAATACTGTATGAACATACATCAAGAACCTAAACAAATTAAAATT
>ONEP01000156.1 GCA_900316875.1 Candidatus Ruminimicrobium bovinum | reverse complement strand
ATAAAATAAAACAACTATTGGAAGTTCAACAAAAAATTAATACAGTTTTGAAACAAGATAAAAACTCTTTCTTTGAAGAAGTCGGTTAATTGATGGCACAACTGAACAAGAACTGAGCCTGTGCCATAAAATATAAGCTCAGCTCTATTTTCTGCTATAGTTGTTGAATTAAACTTTGTAATAATTTAATATTTCTTTCAAGTTCTTCATTTTCTTTGATATTGTTTTTATCATAAATTAAATTTTTTTTCTCTTTTAATATTTCTTTTTCTGTCATTTCCAATTTAACAGTTGTTTCTAATGAATTTTCATATGTATTTATATAATCAATTTTTCTATTCACTAAATCCATTACGACTTCATTTCTAATTCCATAATTGTTACTATTTTCTATATTACCATCCATATTTTTTTCAAAATACTCTGAACAAAAATCATCATCTCTCATTGCTCTTTGTGACATAGCATCGCATTCATCTATCTCCCAATTAAGTTCTTCATAATATGGATTAATATTGTTTTTTAATTCTTTCCTTTCTTTGTTCAAGCGTAATAATTTCTTTTTAATAAGTTTTTTTTGTAAAACTCTTTTATTTTTTATATTCTCAAAAAATTTAATCCAAATGTTCAGTTGTTTTTTTAATTTTTCTTTTTCCTCTTGTTTATTTATTTTTTCTAAAGTTATTCCATATTCTTTAAATTCTTCTATTAAAAATTTAAATTTATAAAAATTTGAGGTCTCTTTTATTTGATTATATATTATTTCTTTATTCGCTTTATATTCTAATAAGAAATTAATATCTTCTTTTTCTTTATCAATTTGTTCAATTGCAATTTTTTCTTTTAACCAAATATCTAATTGTTTTTGTATTTTTTCTTTCCACTTTTCTTCTTTTCTTAATTCCTCAAGTAAATTTATATATTCTTTTACTAAATTTCTAAAAGATTTAAATTGTTGTTTCTCATATATTGATATTTTTAAAGCTTCCATTTTATCTGCTTTATAATCTAAAAGAATTTTTATATCTTCTCTATTTGGTTCTCTATATTTTTCTTCTAACCAACTATTTAATTGTTTTTGGAAATTTTCTTTTAATCCACTATCCTTATTTATTATATTATCTATATCTAATTCTTCATCCTTTAAATCTTTAAAAAATGCAAAAGAGTGATTTTTAACACAACAAATGAAAAGATATTTATCTATGCAATTTACAATATCTTCTTTAGTTCCATTATTCAGTATGACTTTATTTTGGGAAAAAAAATTATCATTTTCTAAATTAATTTCATATTTATTACTGGCCAAATGAAACCATATAGTAAAATAATGTTCTAAATCTTCTTTTTCACCAGTATTTAATATATTATTTTGATTTAATAATTCGTTAATATCCATAATACAAATCTCCTTAAATATTAAATTATGGTTGTATTTTCTTATTTATATTCTTCAGATAATTATACTTTCTATATCCTTTAAAATATAATTCAATACTATTTGAAACCATTTCAAACCAAATATTATTGTCCTTTTTATTTGTAGTTTCTATAGTTCCTTTAAAATTTTCTCTACCACAAAAAAATACATAATTAAAACCTTTTTGTTCATTAGAAACTGTACTAATATAACAAATACCATCTATATTGAATTCTTGCCTTAAAAACTCTGCAAATATCTGAGGAAATATATATTCTTTTTTATCTAAACTTGCAGGAAAAGATATTTCTTGCAAAATTTTGTTCAATATTTGGGAATATGCTCTATCTTTTGAATTTTTACTAAACAATGAAGGTAAAGAAATATCTCGTGAGAACAAATTAAATATTTTCAATATTTTTGTATTTTTAAATCTAACAATAGTAATACTTTTTGAACTTATATCATCAATTTCATTAAATATAATTTTTTTATTATCCGAAACATAAAAAGCAGATATAAATTTTGCATTATATCTTTGCTCTGATATTTTTAAAATAGGAGGTACACACAAATCACTAACACATTTAAACGGTATTTTGTATTCTTCTGATAATTGTTTTGTTCTTCCTCTATAAAAATCTTTACCTTTTTTTACAAAATCAAATGGCTTATATAACTTAATTATCTTCTTCAAAGATTTCAATATTTCTCTATTAAAAAAGTATCTGTTTTTATATTTAACTTCATAGCAAAAATCTTCCCAAATATCCAATATTTTTTTATATTCTTTATTATTTATAAAGTTATTATGCCTATATCTTTTATCATTTCCAATAAAATTAATAATTTTAGTATGCAACTTTTCATCTTTTGGTAGCTCATATTTTAATAATATTTCAATTGGTAAAGAGTTTATATCTTCTTTTAATTTATCATCATGATATTTATCTTTTGTTGTTTCATCATATTCATTAGCAATACATTCTTTTATATATTCTAATAAAGAATTAATAGTTATAACATTTTCAGTATTATCACAATTTGAACATTTTATCCCATTTTTTTGTTTTTTATCTTTGATGAAACTTTTTAATCCTTCATCATTGACACATTTATCACAAATATATTTCATTATTTATTATCCTTTCTTATTTTTTTATCTTTTCTTCAATTTCTTTTGCTTCTTTTTCTTTTCCTAATGTTTTGTAAATTTCAATTAAGTTTTTATATGACGATATTTGCTTTTTATTTATACTTATTGCTTTTTTGTATTGTTCTATTGCTTTATCATATTCTTTAATATATTTGTAAACATCACCTAAAGTATCTATATACCTTGAATTATTTGATTCAAATTCCAATGCTTTATTTATACTCTCCAATGCTTTATCTATTTGATTTATATATAAATAACAAATAGTTACTTGATTATAAGATAGAGCTTTTTGTTGATTATATTCTATTGCTTTATTATAATCTTCAATTGCTTCTTTATATTGTTTTAATTCTTGTTTAACAATTGCTCGAAAAAAATAAACAAAATTATATTCTGGATCAAGTTTTATTGCTATATCATAATCTTTGATTGCTTCTTCATATTGCTTTAACTTATATTTAGCAAAACCTCTGTTGTAATAGCAAAAAAGATATTTTGGATCAAGTTTTATTGCTTTGTCATAATCTTTGATTGCTTCTTCGTATTGTTTTAACTTATCTTTTGCAACTCCTCGATTGTTATAAGCAAAAACATAGTTTGGGTCAAGTTCTATTGCTATATCATAATCTTTGATTGCTTCTTCGTATTGATTGAAAAAAGCTTTACTAAATCCTCGATTGTAATATATTGTAGCATCTTTTGGATCAAGTTTTATTGCTATATCATAATCTTTCATTGCTTCTTCATATTGTCTTAAAGCTGCTTTAGCATTCCCGCGACAATCATATGCTAAAACACATTTTGTATCTAGTTCTATTGCTCTATTATAATCTTTAATAGCTTCTTCGTATTGTTTTAATTTTGCTTTGGCATTTCCCCGTCCATTATATGCAACAATTTTTTCTGGATCAAGTTTTATTGCTATATCATAATCTTTGATTGCTTCTTCATATTGCTTTAAATACTCTTTAACAACTCCTCGATTCTGATATGCAGAAACTTTTTTAGGGTCAAGTTCTATTGTTTTATCATAATCTTTAATTGATTCTTCGTATTTTTTTAAACTTGTTTTAGCACATCCTCGATTGTAATAAGCAAAAATATATTTTGAATCAAGTTTTATTGTCTTATCGTAATATTTAATTGCTTCTTCATATTGTTCTATATTTTGATACCCATATCCTTTACCAAAATAATCTTGTGCCTTCATTTTTTCTATTGGTAATTGTTTAACTTCAAAATATTTTCCTATTTCTTTTTTTGCTTCTTTTAGTAAATCTCGTTCTAATTCCTTAAATGTTTGGTATCTATCTTCTTGTCTTGGTTGTAAGCATTTTTTTATTATCTCGTTACAATGGTTACTTTTTATTTTTGATATTTCTATAAATTTTCTTTTCCTTTTTAACTTTCCTGTTTGAGTTTTGCTTTGTATATTTTCTCCTGCATTAAACATTTCATATAATACTATTCCAAAAGAATATATATCACTCCTAATGTCTAATTCTTTATCTTCTATAAAATGT
>ONEP01000142.1 GCA_900316875.1 Candidatus Ruminimicrobium bovinum | reverse complement strand
AGAAAATTCACCTATCTGCCCGAATGCAGCACCTAAAGCCACCGCTTTTTTAAAAGGCAATCCTAAAAGATTAACAAGCATTGTTACAAACAAAGGTTTGCATATAATTATAATAAACAATGTAAGCAATATAAGTTTCCAACAGTTAAAAACCAAAGTTATATCAAACAACATCCCTACGGAAACAAAAAACAAAACGGAAAAAGCATCACTTATTGAAATTGCATCCGAAGTTGCCCTTGCACCGAATTCGGATTGACCTACAACCATACCTGCAAGAAAAGCCCCAAGTGCCATTGAAACATCAAATAATTCCGCAGCACCTACGGCAATACCTAATGCCAAAACCAAAACCGATAAAGTAAACAATTCTCTGTTTCCTGTTTTTGCAACATATTCAAGTATTTTAGGTAACAGTTTTTGCCCGGCAACCAAAACAAAAGCAATTAAAATTGAAATTTTTAATGCGGTAATACCTATCGTTGCAAAAAAACGAATATCACTGTTTTTTTCATTAAAAAAAACAGGTATCAAAACCAAAACAAAAATAGTAAACAAATCTTCAACAACAAGCCAACCGACTGCCGTATGACCTATCTGAGTATGTAAATTTCTGTTATCTTCCAACACACGTGTAACCGCAACCGTACTTGCAACTGAAATTGCCATACCGAAAATAAGCCCTGTTTTCCACGACCAACCTAAAAAATGTGTTGCAATAACAGCAACGGTTGTCGCTAAAAATATTTGCATTATTGCACCCGGAACGGCAATTTTATATACGGCTTTTAAATCGGAAAAATGGAAATTAAGCCCGACACCGAAAAGAAGCAAAACAACACCTATATCGGCAAATTGTTGTGCAACTTCAATATTACCGACAAAACCCGGCGAATAAGGACTTATTGCAATACCTGCAAAAAGATAACCGACAATAGGTGAAAGTTTAAGTTTTTGAGCAATTAAGCCAAAAATAAGTGCAGCAGTTAAACCCGCAGCCAATGTTAAAATTAACGATATACCTTCCATTATAAAAAAAAATACTCCGTATTTTTTTAGTTTATAGAGTGATAAGGTTATTAGGTTATAAGTTAACAACAAAAACTACAAACAACCTATAACCCTATAACCTTATAAACCAATAACCAAAAACGACATCGATTGCTTCTCCTTAAATGTTTTGCAATGATGCTGCTACAATATTAAAAATTTCTTCAACGGTAATCAGTTTCATGCAATCTTTTTTGAGACAATTTCTGTTTCTGCACGGTTGACACGGAACTTTCTTTTGAACTACAATGGTGTTTCCGCCGAAAGGCCCTGTTCTTTTTGCATTTGTAGGTCCTAAAATTACAACGGAATTTACTTTCATTGCGGTTGCAATATGTGCCGGACCTGCCTCGTTTGCAACAAGCAAATTACAAAAAGAAAAAAATGTTATCAAATCCTTTAACGGTAATTTACCGGTTAAGTTTATAATATTTTTATTTTTACATTTTGAAATTATTTCTTCATCCAAACCTTTTTCGCTGCTGCCGCCTTCTTTACCGCCTATCAAAACAACATTGACATCAAAATTTTCATTTATCAAATCAATAAGTTTTGAAAATTTATCGGCTTGCCACCTTCTTGAAAGCCAACCTCCGCCGGGATGAACGGCAACAATTTTTTCAGATAAATCAATTTTATTTTCCAACAAAAAGTTTTTAAAACTATCCTTTTGCCGCTGTGTCGGAGATATGTTATATTCAATATTATCAATATTGCAACCGAGATATTTTGCAACTGCTAAATGCCGTTGAACACAATGGCTGTCAAAATTATCCGGTTTTATTTCTTTTGAAAAAAGCCATGACAATTCACGCATACCGTTTGTAGATGATGATGCAAGTTTGAAATTTGCACCTGCAAGCATAACTATAAATGCGGATTTAAAAAGCCCGTGAAAATCTATACTTAAATCAAATTTTTCGGCTCTTAAAAGTTTGTAAAATTTTACTATATAAGATAACGATACTTTTGTTCTGTCAAAAATTATCAAATTATCAATTAATGAATTATCTTTTATTATATCCGAGCATCTTTCGTCAGCAATCCAACTTATATGTGCATTGGGATATTGTTTTTTTATTGCAGAAACGGCAGGCAGTGCAAATATTATATCACCCATTCTGCTTGGCTGCACTATTAAAATTTTAGGATTTTGTTTATTTTTCAAATATTGTTTTATATCCATTTTTTAATTAAATTTATGTTTCTGTCTATATTTCCTTTTTGTTCTTCAACGACGGCTAAAGCATTTTTCCCGACGGACAACCTTAAATTTTTATCGGTTAATAATTTATCTATTGTTTCTTCCAATTCTTTTTTATCATTAACTTCAAATGCGGCATTGCTTTTTTTAAGCAAGTCCGCTTCGCTTTCAAAATTAAACATATATTTACCGAATATAATCGGTTTTGCATAAGCAGACGGTTCTATAGGGTTTTGCCCGCCGCTGTTAATTAAAGAACCGCCCACAAAAACAATATCGGCAACAGAATATAAACTTTGCAATTTACCGAACACGTCAACAAGTAAAACTTCTTCGCCAATACTTTGTGACATCAATGAAAATTTTATATTCTTTTGTTTTAACATATTTGAAATTTCGGAAATTCTTGTTATGTGTCTTGGAGCAATTATTAATTTTAAATTTTTATATTTATTTTTTAAACTTATATAAACATCCGTTAAACTTTTTTCTTCATTATTTTTTGTGCTGCCTGCAACTAAAATTAAATCATCTTCTTTATAAGAAAGCATATCCCTTGTAAGTGTGGCATTTTGCCAATTTCTGTCATATTTTATATTCCCTGTTATTTCAAGTTTTTTTGACGAGCCCAAAATTGAACCGAAATATTTGAAATCCGTTTCGTTTCTGACAAGAACGGCATCGGTTAAATTTAAAAATTGTTTCCAAAACAATGAAGTTATTTTATAATATTTGAAAGCATTTTTTGAAATTCTTCCGTTAACAACAACAACTTTCGCTCCGTATTTTTTAACACAATAAATTAAACTCGGCCAAATTTCGGTTTCTATAAGAATTAACATATCGGGTTTTATTTTTGACACGGCAGATACTACAAAAGGGTAAATATCAACAGGT
>ONEP01000205.1 GCA_900316875.1 Candidatus Ruminimicrobium bovinum | reverse complement strand
TTAATTTATATGCTCCCATCGTCTAGGGGTTAGGACACATGATTTTCAATCATGCAGCAGGAGTTCAATTCTCCTTGGGAGCGTATTATTAATAAAACTTTTTATAATATAAATACCGGGAATTTATTCCCGGTATTTTTTTTGTTTTTTAGAGCCGCCTTTTCTGTTGAGTATCCGACACACAGCTAACAATGCAGTACTCGGTTCTAAACACAAAAATAGTTTTTACAATTTTTTATAAATTGGTATAATTTGAAATATGTTAATAAAAATAGATTTTGTAAATATAGAAAATACTGCAAAAAAACCCGAAAACATAAAAGAACTTGTTTATTTCTGGAATAAGTATGCAAAAGAAAAAATAGAAGAAAGAATAAAACATTTCCGTAAAGTTTTTGAAAAAGGTTCGGATAATGCGGTCTTTGCGGAACTTGCTTTCTGTTTGTTTACTCCTCAATCAAAAGCTGTTTCATGTTGGAAAGCGGTAAATACATTATATGATAAAAAACTTTTGTTTAAAGCAAATTGTGACGAAATTGCAAAAAATATAAATAATGTTCGTTTCCAAAACAATAAAGCAAAATTTTTAGTTCAAGCAAGAGATAAATTTTCATTAAACGGTAAGTTGAACATAAAAAATAAATTAAAATCTTTTGATGATATAAAAGAATTAAGAAAATGGATAATAGATAATATAAAAGGTATAGGTTATAAGGAAGCCGGACATTTTTTAAGAAATATAGGTTTGGGGTTGGATTTGGCAATACTTGATAGGCATATACTTAAAAATTTAAAATATTACGGTGCTATTGACGAAATACCGGAAACTTTAACAGTTAGAAAATATTTGGAAACAGAACAAATGATGGTTGGCTTTTGTAATAAAATAAAAATACCGATGGCACATATTGACTTGCTTTTTTGGGCCATGCAAACAGGTGGAATTTTTAAATAGGGGGTTTTATGGATAAATTGGCATTTACAAAAATTTCTTATGGAATGTTTATTATTACGTCAGTTGCAGACGGCAAAAAAGGCGGACAAATAGCAAATACCGTTTTTCAAATTACTTCCGATCCTGCAACAATAGCAATAAGTATTTCAAAACAAAATAATACATATCAACTTTTAAAAACCGGTAAAAAATTTGCCGCATCTTGTTTAACGGAAGCTGCTCCTTTTGAGTTTATAGGCAAGTTCGGTTTTAGAAGTTCGAGAGATTTTGATAAATTTGCCGGAGTAAAATTTATAACAAATGCAAACAGTATTCCAATAGTAACGGATTGGACAAATGCTTATTTTGAAGCCGACATAATTTCCGAATTTGATACCGAAACGCACACCGTATTTTTAGGAAAAGTAACAAATGCTGTTGTTTTAAACAATGAACCATCTATGACATATTCTTATTACCATAATGTTAAAAAAGGTTTAACCCCAAAAAATGCTCCAACGCATAATGGCAATTTATAATTAATGACATAGGAGAAAAGTTATGACTATGATTTCTAAAATAGCTGTTTTAGGTGCAATGGAATGTGAAGTTGAAGAAGTAAAAAGGTATTTAACTAATTTACAGGAGCAAGTTTATAAAGATTTAAAAATATTTACCGGAAATATAAATAATAAATTTATTATTTTGTCACAAACAGGTATTGGTAAAGTTAATGCTGCATTGAATTGTCAATATATAATTGATACATTTACTCCTGATGTTATAATAAATATAGGTGTTGCAGGCGGGATAGGTAAAGGTTTAAAAGTAGGTGATATTGTTATAGGTAATTCACTTATTCAACACGATTTTGACGTTTCGGTATTAGGTTATGCAAAGGGATATATGTTTACCGGAGCAGACAAAGATAAACCAACCAAATATTTTAGTGATAAAAATATTGCGGATAAATTTAAAAGTTCGTTATTAAATACGGTAAAAGAAAATAAAATTTATGAAGGTATAATTGCAACCGGTGACCAATTTGTTTCCGATAAAAAATTAAAAGAAGAAATAAATAAAACTTTCAATGCTTTGGCGGTTGAAATGGAAGGTGCGGCAATAGCACAGGTTGCAACAAGAAATAAAATTCCTTTTTTGGTAACAAGGGTAATTTCCGATTTGGCAGACGGAACAACAGCCGAATATCAAAACGTTTTTGAAAAAGAAACTTCTCAAATATTGGCGGAAGCAATAAAAAAAGTATTGGCAGATTTATAATTTTGTAGCGGCAGTTAGTTTTATTGCGAACGGTTTTAATTTTTCTTTTAATTTATAATAAGGCAAACCTACAACGGTGTAGTAATCGCCGTAAATTTTTTTGACAAAATTATCTTGCTTGTCCTGCACAGCGTAAGCGCCTGCTTTATCCAAGTTTTTTGCCGATAAAATTTGTAACTGTTCTTGTGATATTTTTTTCATTTTAACAACGGCAACATCGTAAAAATTTTCCTTCTTGTTTTGTGCAAGTATCGTAACGCCGGTATATACTTTATGATAACTTCCGTTAAGTTCGCTTAGTATTTGCATTGCATGTTTTTTATTTTTGGGCTTTCCTATAATTTTACCGTTTAAAACAACTATTGTATCGGCTGAAATTATTATTGAGTCTTTATTTTGTTTTTGAACTGCTTTTGCTTTTTGTAAAGATAAATCTTTAACTATTGCCGATGGCCTTTTAAATTTTGTTTTTTCTGTTATGTCACTTGGGCATATTTTAAATTTTAAACCCCACTTTTTTAGTAAAGTTATTCTTCTTTCCGATGCCGATGCTAAAACAATTTTGTTCATTATTATTGTTCCTTTTTTATAAATTTTTTCTTATAAATGAATAATAAAATAAAAAAAGTAATCCAAGAAAAAATTGATACCCACATGCTTACATAAAAAGCTAAGGGTCTATATTCAATTCTTATTTTATGATTTCCTTGATTTACGGAGATTGCTTTATATATATAGTCTGCGCAAATTATTTCATATTTTTGTTTTGGGTTATCAATTTCATATGCTTTCCAACCTTTTGCATAATTATCCGTATATAAAATTATAGCAGGTTCAGTTGTGTTGCATTCAAATTCTATTGAGTTTTCGTTAAAATATAAAATTTTTATACTATAGTTTCCTTTTATTTTAGGTTTAAATTTAGGTTCTTGTTCCAAAACTACAGTATTAAATATATCAAATTTTTTGTTAGATAAAATGTTATAAGTTTCACTTTTATCTTTTTCTAATTTATAATCATAAAAAACATTAATTCTGTTAAGAGTTTTATTATCTGTTTTTATTACACCGCCGGAGTGGTAATCAACTATATATTTGCATCTTAACAAACTTAAAATATTATTGTTTTTATATTTTTCATTAAATGTCAAATAATTTTTAAGTTTATCCGGGAACAATCCTAAAGAATTTTCCGGATTATATTTTAAACTATATCTTTTTCTTGAAGAAAAACGTGGTTGTTCATTAAAGTTTTCTGTTAAAATATAGTTATAAGTATAATTATTTTTATAAATAAAAGGTTTTGAAAATGATTTCATGGTTATTAATGGATCGATAATTAATAAGATAATAATTATTATTCTGGATATTAAATGTTTTTTTAGATATAACAATATAGAAAACATTAAAAACAAAAAAATTGATATATAAAAAGAAATCTTTAATTCAGTTATTGTTT
>ONEP01000050.1 GCA_900316875.1 Candidatus Ruminimicrobium bovinum | reverse complement strand
CATTACTTGTTTATCATTATTATTTATCATTGTTTATCACCACTGCTTATTTTTATATTTTTATGTTGAAATTTTATATTATTTATTTTTATTTGTCAACTATTTTATTTTAATATTAAAATTTTATTTTATTTGTTAAATTTAGTTTGTTTTTATTTAAAAATATATTTTATTATTATTTTCATTATTTATTTTACTTGATTTTGTTATTGTTTACTAATGGTTATTAAAAATTGCTAAGCAATTTTTTTGGTTATTGGGTTATGGGGTTATAGGGTTAACGACAACGGCAAAACTTTTAAAAATTTCTTTTGAAGCACGACTTGTCGCCGCTTATGAGTGAAGAAATTTTTAGAGTAAAGAACTATAAATTTTATAAAGTTCTTTAGTGCGATATGCAGAGAAATTTTTGATTACATTAGGTCGTTCAAAAATTTAGAGTTATCGCACGGCTTTAAAAATTTCAAACGAATGGCGACACTAAGTGCAAAAAAGAGAATTTTTTAAAACGAAACGACATAGATTGCCACGCCGATTTCATCGGCTCGCAATGACATTAACTACAGCTGAGGAGCTGAGGACTGTATTTATAACTCTAAGCTCTAAACTATCACCTATAACCTAAAATTCACAAAGTGAATTTTATAAAAGGTCGGTGGGGTTCAGTTCCAAATTGATATATGTTTGTGCAGGGAGTTTTATATTGATAAGTTCTTTAAGCAACGGACGGATTTGTTCATTTTGTCCTTTTAAAATTATTTGCCATCTGTAACTTCCGTTAAGTTTTGCAATATAATTTTGACAAGGACCAAGCAGAGATATTTGATAATTTAATTTTAATATTTTATTTTCCAAAATTTCATATATCGACTGTGCAACTTCCTGTGCTTTCTTATCTTGTTTATTCCTAACGGTTACTTTTGCCATATCACAAAACGGAGGATATTGTAATTGTTTACGAAAATCCATTTCCTGCTCGTAAAAATTTTTATAAGAATAATTTTGTGCATTTACCAAAGCATAATTTTGCGCAAAATTTGTTTGCACCAAAACTTTTCCTTTAATATCCGCCCTGCCGCAACGACCTGCAACCTGTGTAATAAGTTGAAAAGTTCTCTCCGACGACGAAAAATCCGGCAGATACAAAGATGTGTCGGCATCCACAACACATACAAGTGATACCCTTGAAAAATCAAAACCTTTTGCCACCATTTGCGTACCGAGCAAAATATCGTATTCTTCGTTTTTAACACCTTCATAAACTTTACGATAAACATCTTTACTTGTTGCAGTGTCTGCATCAAGCCGAAAAATTTTTGAAAAAGGAAAAAGTTTTTTTAATTCTTCTTCAACCCGTTGAGTACCTACCCCGAAAATACGGAAATTTTTTCCCCCGCATTTTTGACATTTAACCGGGAATTTTATTTCTTTACCGCAATAGTGACATTTTAAAACTTCCGGATATTTATGATAAACCATTGATACGGAGCAATTCGGGCATTGATAAACCGCATCGCAATTTTGACACATAAGTGTTGAAGAAAATCCTCTCCTGTTTAAAAAGATAATAACCTGTTCTCTTCTTGCAAGTGCCTGTTTTATTGCGGAAATAACTTTTTTTGAAAGAACGGAATTTTTTAAATTAACATTTTTTAACGAAACCATTTCTATTTTCGGAAGAGGTTTTGAATCTATCCTTTCGGGCAGTTCCAATAATTTAAAACTTCCGTCAATACATTTTTTATAAGTATCAAGTGCAGGTGTTGCCGAGCCGAAAACACAAACGGCATTATTATATTTTGCACGCCATAATGCAATTTCTTTTGCACAGTAACAGGGTTTATTATTTTGTTTATATGTTGTTTCATGTTCTTCGTCAATAATAATTAAGCCCAAATTTTCAAAAGGTAAAAAAATTGCAGACCTTGCACCTATAACAATTTTTATTTCTCCTTTTTGTATTGAGTCAAAAATTTTATATTTTTTAATCAAAGAAACTTCACTGTGCCAAAGTGCAAAAATATTACCGAATCTTTTTTTTATTATTTTGATAAATTGAGGTGTCAGTGCAATTTCGGGAAGTAAAAAAATTGCGGTTTTGTTTTGTTCCAAAACTTTTTGAATACTTCTTAAATAAATTTCGGTTTTACCCGAACCCGTAACACCGTGCAGTAAAAAATTTATATTTTGTTGTTTATCTATTGCAAGAAAAATTTCATCAAGTGCATTTTGTTGATACTTTGTAACTTTAAAAACAGGATTTTCTTTTTTTGTAATTTCTTTTTTCGGTTTTTCTTTTCTTTTTGGAACTTTTAAAGAAACCGGAACTATTACCGACAATGCTTCGCCCGTTGAGCACAAATATGTTTGGGAAAGCCAAGCTGCCATTTTATTCATTTCATCGGTAATAACAGGTTCCTTATCAAGAACTTCAATAATTTCTTTTAATTGTTTTTGATTTTGTTGAATAGAATTTTCTTTAACGGCAATACAGTAACCCGTTAAAGTTCTGTTACCGAAAGAAGCTTTTACCCTTCTGTTAATACATTGTTCCGTTTTTAAATTTTCGGGAATTTGATATGAAAAACTTTTATTCAAAGGAATTGGAAAAACAATTTCTGCAATATTCATATTATTTTGTTTTCAAAAAAGCCATAACCTGTTTCATATCGGACCAAACATCTTTTTTTAAGTTAGGGTTTCTAAGAAGTGCCGCCGGATGATATGTAGGCATAAGTTTTATACCGTTATATTCGGTGAACTTCCCCCTTAACGAACTGATAACTTCTTCGGTATTTAATAATGCTCTTGTAGAAGATGCACCTAAAGTAATAATTACACGAGGAGATATTATTTCTATTTGTTTATCCAAATAAGGTTTGCAAGTTTGCATTTCCTGTTGTGTGGGCGGTCTGTCGTTATTTTTAAGTTCGGGATTTGACGAATCTTTCATCGGATGGCATTTAACTATATTGGCAATATATACAGTGCTTCTTTTATACCCCATTGCTTCTATTATTTTATCAAGCAACATTCCCGCTCTGCCTATAAAAGGTTCGCCTTTGTGGTCTTCTTGAAAACCGGGACCTTCCCCTATAAACATAATATCGGCATAAGGGTCACCCACACCGAATACAAAATTTAATTTTGTTTTACCTAACGGACATTTGTTGCAATTACAAATTTGTTGTCTGAACTCTTCCAACTTTTGTTGTGAGTTTTTTAAATGTTCGGTTGTTTTTTTTATTTCGGATATTTTATCAATTTTTTTCATTTGTCGTTCCGGTTCAAAAATACCGATTTCTTCTTCATCCCAATTTGAATATTCTTCAATTGATGTTTTTGCAAGTTTAACAATTTCGGTATAATTTAATTGCTTCATTTATAATCTCTTTTGCTATATTATTTTTTGTTGCGGAATTTAATTTTTTAATATCACCGTTTTTAAAAATAAAAACAGGTTTTGAAAATTTTGAACCTATGGTTTCAGTAGGATTTGCAACTATCATATCAAGTTTTTTACCGTTCAATTTATCTTTTGCATAATTTAATAAATTTTTACTTTCCAAAGCAAAACCTATTACGGTTTGTTTTTCCGTTTTATGTTTTGCAACATAATTTATTATATCAACGGTTTTTTTTAATTTTAAATTTAAAATTTTATCCGTCTTTTTTATTTTGTTTTTTTGTATTGTTACCGGTGTATAGTCGGCAACGGCGGCTACACCTATAAAAACATCGGCATATTTTAAATTAGCTTTAACGGCTTTAAACATTTGTGCCGTTGTAACCACATCAACAATTTTACATTTTTTGTTTTTTATTTCAATATTACAAGGTCCTTTAACGGCAATAACATTACAACCTTTTTTTAAAGCTTGCTTTATTATTTCCCGCCCCATTTTACCCGATGATGCATTTGATATAAAACGAACAGGGTCAATATATTCTCTGGTCGGTCCTAATGTAATTAATACTGTTGTCATTGCCGTTTTCAGCTTTTAAGCACTTCAGCTATTTTATTTAAAATTGTTTCATTGTCGGCAAGGCAACCGTCACCAACAACACCGCAGGCAAGAAGCCCCGGTTGCGAGTCAACAATTTCGTAGCCGAAATCTTTTAAAATTTTTATGTTGTCTTCTACGGCTTTATGATGATACATATTGTGGTTCATTGCCGGGCATACAATAATTTTTGCTTTAGTTGCAATTACGGTGGATGTTACCAAATTATCGGCAAAACCGTTTGCAAGTTTTGCTATCGTATTTGCCGTTGCAGGCACTATAACATAAACATCTGCTTTTTGGGCAAGAGAAATATGTTCTATTTCAAAATAAGAGCTGTCAAACATATCACAACAAACTTTGTTTTTTGAAAGAGATTGAAAAGTTAAAGGTGTAACAAATTTTGTTGCGGCTTCGGTCATTACACAAGTAACGTTTGCACCGAGTTTTATTAAACTTCTAACCAAATCGCAAACTTTATAAACTGCAATTCCGCCGCAAATACCTAAAACTATATTTTTATTTTGAAGCAGGTTCTGCTGCTGCTGTTGCATTTGCATCCTCTTGTTGTTTGGCTTTTTTAGCTTTCTTCTCTTGTCTTAATTTTTCTATCTGTTCGTAAGTCATATTATTTTCCAAAACTTCTCTTAATACTTTGTTAAGAAGCAATGTTTGCGGTAAGTGGGCATAACCTTCTTCATCTTTTTTTACTTTGATAAGCTCAATTGCATTACGAACAACATCATACTTACCGAGTTTTGTTTCAAAAAACATTTCATCCAAAGATTTTTCTGTCATTTTTTTCTCCATATTACTTTATTTCTTTTTGTTGATAATCTGCTGCAATTTATTATATTTTCAACCTGTTTTATACTTTCGTTTAATTTATCGTTTATTACAAGATAATCGTATTTATCAATATAACTTATTTCTTTTTCGGCATTTTTAAGCCGTATGTTTATAACTTCTTTTGTATCTTTATTTCTTTTTATAAGACGTTGCTTCAATATTTTTAATGAAGGTGTCATGATAAATATCATAAGGGCATCTTTATACTGTTTTTTTATTTTAATTGCACCCTGAACATCTATATCAAGCAAAACATCTTTCCCTTTTGATATTATACTCTCCAGTATTTTTTTACTTGTTCCGTAATAATTATTATGAACTTTTGCCCATTCCGCAAACTGTTTTTGTTTAATCTCGTCTTTAAATTTTGCTTCGGTTACAAAAAAATATTCTTTGCCGTTTTTTTCACCTTTTCGCGGAGCCCGTGTTGTTGTTGAAATTGAATAAACTATATTCTTATTCTTTTTAACAACGGCATCGCAAATACTCGTCTTACCTGCCCCCGACGGTGCAGACATTATAATAACCATACCTTTTTGTTTGCTTTTCATAATCCTTTATTTTATATAAAAAAAAATTGCTTTGCAATTTTTTTGGGCTGAGAGTTTAGAGCTGAATGTTGAGGGTTGAAGGTT
>ONEP01000093.1 GCA_900316875.1 Candidatus Ruminimicrobium bovinum | reverse complement strand
TCTTCCTGCCCAACAGCTTCAAACTGAGCTATTTCACCTAAAGTAAGTCTGTTTTTAAATAAACCGAATATACCACCTTTTGCATCACTTGCTTCTCTCTCGGCTGCAAGCATTACAATACCAACATTTTCTTTTTCCATATATCCGACAACACTTTGATCAGGACGTGCCGCCAACGCATCGGAATTTCCTACAAAAGAAATATGCCCGTTATCATAATTATTGTTTATTATTTGACTCCATATTGTTGCAAACCAAACTCCATGACCACCGGGTGCCGTAGGATAATTTTTACCTACAAGTATTTCGAAATTTCCTGTTTCTTCGTTATACCTGCTTACAGGATATTTTTCCTGCATTAATGTTGATAAACCTAAAGTTTTCTGCATAATAGGATTACCTGCAATTGAAGCTTCAACAGGTTTTAATGAATCCGGACTTACCAAAATAGTTTCTTTTAAAGTTTTAAATTCGCCATTTTTAATTTGTTGCGAATAACTGTTATTTTTCAATTCGGTTATTGAAATAAGCCTTGTATTACCTGCTTCATTTTTATATTGAAAATACAGGTCATCAGCTTTTGCGGCAAGTTCAACATTCGATTTATAACTTTCATATTTATTACCAAGAATATTTTTAATACTTGTTTCATTATTGAAAACTTTATTTATTTGTTCTTCTATTTTGCTTTTTTCTTGTTGAGTTGTTTTAGAATTATTTATTTTTTCTATTTGTTCTTTATACCAATTAATACTTACAAGATAATCTTCTCTTTCTATCGATGATCCTATTCCACCATTCATTAAATAAACACCTACATCAACACTTTTTGCTTCTCTTATATATTTTTCATCTTTCAAATTATCTAAATTTGTAATAACACCGTCAAAATTTACACCTTCTTTTTGCCAAGCGGTAGGAGTAAACGATTCAAAATCAAGTAATTCATCTGAAGAATCACCTTTTATTTGGGCAATTCTTGCAAACATATAATTTTTGAATATTTTTGTTCCTTCATCTGACCAATTATTTTCCTGTTGCAATTTATCTGCAGTTTCATTAATAAATTTTCCTATTTCTTTACTATCACTTTCTTTTATATTAATTGAAACTATTTCATTTGCAGAGTATTTAGCTTGATCTACTTTCTGAGTTTTTTGTTCAACTGCATCCTTACTTGCAGATCTTATTATATTTTTAACTTCATCAATTTCTTTTTGAAATTTTGAAGGAATTACTTCTATTAAAGGAGAAGAATTTCCCTCAAGTAAATTTAATGATGCTCCGCCGCCTGTTGAAATATGTGAAATTCTGTCAGAAACACCTGCTTTATTTGCTGCCGAAACGGAATCTCCACCGCCTATCATTGAAAATGCTCCGTCATCGGTTGCTTGAGCCACTGCTTTAGCTACATTTGTTGTGCCTTCTGCAAATACAGGAATTTCAAATACTCCGGATGGCCCGTTCCAAACTATCGTTCCGTTGCTCTTCCCTACCTTCTCTAAAACAGATTCTATCTTTTCAACCGTCTTAGGTCCTATATCTGCACCCATCTTATCTTTTGGAATATTTATATCTTCTGTCTTATCTGCTTCATTATTATTTACATCACCAAAATCAAGCCCGGATGTAACAACATGATCAACAGGTAATAATAAATTAACTCCTTTTTCTTCTGCTGCTTTCTGCAATTTTATCGCCAAATCCAATTTATCATCTTCTACAAGGGATTTACCGATTTCTATACCTTGTGCTTTCAAGAAAGTGTATGCCATTGCTCCGCCAATAACTATTGTATCGCCGGCTGTCATTTTATCCAATAAATTTTCAATAACACCTATTTTATCGGAAACTTTTGAACCGCCCAAAATTGCGACAAAAGGATGTTTGGGATTTTCAACTTTTGCAAATTCGCTTAATTCTTTTTCTACCAAAAAGCCCGTTACTGCTCCTATTTCTTTATTTTCTACTTTTTGTATCATTTCCCTTGAAAAATTATTTCTATGCGATACACCGAAAGCATCAAATACTACTCCGTCCAATCTTAATTTATTAATAAATTGGTCCGCCATTTGAGATTTTGTTTCTTTATCGGAATATCTTTCATCAAATCTTAAATTATCCAACAAAACAACTTTTCCTTGTGTTTTTTCATCAATTGATAAATCCACTCTATTTATGTATTCAGAATAAGTTTTTTTAGAAGATGCCTTTTTAAAATCAACATCAATACCGAATTCTCTAAATTGTTTCGCAACAGGTTCCATATTAAAATCTTTATATCTTTTTTCTATATTTTTCTCGTCCGTAGGTCTACCTAAATGAGACATTAAAACAATATTAGCTCCTCTATCCGTTAAATATTTTATTGTTCTTAATGTAGCTTCTATTCTTGTCGGATCGGTAACTTTTGTTTTTGAAGAATCAAGCGGAGCATTCAAATCAACAACAAGTCCTATTGTTTTACCTACCAATTTTTCACCATTTATATCAATAAGAGATTTTTTAATATCAAGCCTTGGAACAATATTTTCTAATGTTTTTTGATCGGTTTGAGCAATATTTGCCAAAATTAAATCTAACTCTTCTTTGGATTTAGCTTTTTCTATTTGTTTTCTTAATTTTTTGTCCGATACTTCGTCAAGCAATATTTCTCTCATAGTTTCGGTCGCTATTATTTGCCTTACACTATCTCTTGCTTCTATAAGAAGATTGGTCTTTCTATCTTTCTCTATCAAATTATAAATATCCTTACCTTGTTCGACTTTAGAAATTCCTCTGTCTATAATTTCCAACATTGTCATTAATTCTTCTTTGTTTTCACCATAGTTATATTTCCCTTCTAACCATTTATCTTGTATTTGTTTAACTTTCTTTGCCACACCGTCGTAATATTCTTTAGTTTTTATATTAGATGCAGCAATTTGATTATCTAAATAATTTATTATACGGCTTCCTGTTATACTTTCAATATATATAGGAATTATCGTTTTTTCAATAAAGTTTTTATAATCTTGATAACCTTCTTTTTCTTTTAAGGTATCATTAGAATAAAATTCTTCTACCTTATTCTTTAAATTATCAGAAAACTCATCTATACTATCTTTTACATCATCATTAACACTTTTAACGGTAACTCTATCGGAAGTATTGATATTTAATTGTAAAATCAAATCATCTTCGCTTATATTAAAACCCTGTTTTTTAAATTGAACTATTTTCTTTCCAATATTTTTATCATCAATTGTTCCTTTTATTTTGTTTAATTGTTCTCTTGCATTTTCTCTTTCAACATAACTTGCATTTTCATCATTGTAAATATCTACTAATTTTTTTATTTTTTCAAATTGTACAAAGCCATAAATAAAATTCAATGTCGTAAGTTCATCTATTTCAGAATTTGCTAAATTTTTAAATATTTTAACAACTTTATTAGCATTTTGTATATTTTGTTCACCGGCAACAAATTCTTTTAATTGTGAAGCCATGTCGCTAAAATCTTTAAAATTAGAGTCGTTATATTTATTAAATTCTTTCAATTTGTTTAATGCAACTTCAGTTAAACCTATCGTTTGCCCATCTTCTCCAAATATATCCATTGAGTAAAGCAAATCATGCAACTCATCATAATCTTTTGTAATTTTGGCATTTCTGTTAAAAAGGTTATAACCGGCATGGATACCTATACTTGAAAGTACACCGGAAACGATTCCTATTACCATTGAAGCCATTAAATTAAACAAATTGTGCACTGAGCCGGCATCTACACCTATATAAAGGCAACTTAATACTGAGGACACAAGCAATATACCAAATGAACCGTATTTTATATATTTTACACCTTTTTCCATTGTTTCTGCAGTTTCTTTATCCCCTGCGTCTTTTGCTTTTCTATATTGAGAATGTTTTTGTAAAAAGTCTTCGTCAAATACAGCTTTAAATTCAAGAGTACTAACTACAAGTTCCCTAACAAAACTGGCACCAAACCTTAACACTCTGTTGTTTGTTTCATCGTTTATGTAATTATCTAAACTATTTACTAACCTGTTTTCTTTTGTGGAATCTTTAGTGAAACGGACATCAGTTTCACTTTCTGTTATATTTTTTATTTCTGCAAGATATTGTTCTAAATCTTCAAGTTTTTTATCATCAACTTTTTGTTTTCCTTCTTCAATATCTTTAATTCTGTTTTCTATGGCTTCTTGCATATTTTTTAAAGCATCTAACACAAATTTTCTATCTGTATCATTTGTTGCTTCATTGTAAAGTTCAATTGCCCGTGATATTGCCATAAACCCTGATTCTTCTACATTTGCCAATGAATTATACAATGTATCAACATCATCTTTTATTTCAGGTAAATTTAAATTATTTAAATTATCTATTATCTGTTCATACTCTCCGCTTAAAATAACTGTTGTCCATTCATAATTAAATAAAACATTATCATTTTCAGTTTTATTATTTTCGGTTAAATCATAAATTTGTTTAAAAAAGTTTGTTGTTTCAGTAGCGGCATACATATCCAAGATATTAGATTTTATTGAAATAAGTTTTTTAAGATCATCCAGTCCTTTTCTTTCAGCATTAGTATCTTTTTCAATATTTTCAATATATTTTTCAATATTATTAAAAGTTGTTTTTATTTTGATACTGTAATCATCTGATTCTAATTGGTTACGAATAGCATCTGCAACTTCTATTCCACCGGCAAAATGACCGAAATCAAAAGCATGATTTCTCCACATATTTTCAAGTGCTTTTTTTATTCTGTCTCCTAACGACAAATCAAGTTTAGCACCGGGCTTAAATATATTCCATACGGAATGACTTATAATGTTTGAACCGAATAATGCAAAAACAATGTACTTAAATATATCCGTTAACGATATTGTTGAAGGAATATCCAAACCATTAACTAAATTATGTGCTGCAACATCTCCGGAACCTAAAAATAAAGATATTGCCACAAACATCGTAACTACTGCTGCTGCTACAGTGGATATTGCTGTTGCTTTTTCTACTCTGTTTAACCCTATTTCCATTGCTTTTTTGTTTAGGTTATTTTTGTACCTGTTACCGTGTGCATTTAAGAACCATTGCCCTGCTTTACCAACATATTCGGCATTGTTAAAATTGCCCGTTAATATTTTTTGGATTGTATCTACAACCGT
>ONEP01000137.1 GCA_900316875.1 Candidatus Ruminimicrobium bovinum | reverse complement strand
ATATTACTTGAGCGACAGACAAACCTAAAATAAAAATACCTCTATCGTCTCCTCTTAAAAATTCAACAAAAAATCTCAATAACGAATAAAAAAACAAATATAAAACAAAAATTTGTCCGTTCTTATGTTTTGATTTATTAAATCTATGGAGTAAAATAAAAATTATTAAATTACCGAATGCTTCAAATAATTGTGTAGGATACCTGTTATCTATTGAAAGAAAAAAATCACATTCTTTTCCGTAACAACATCCGGAAAAGAAACAACCTAACCTGCCGAAAACATGCCCGAGAGCAATAGCCGGAGCAAAAGTATCAAGTACTTTTTTTATGTTAATGTGTTTTTTATATAAATACCAAATACCAAAAATTAACGAACTTATAAAACCGCCGTAATATACAAGCCCGCCTTTCCAAATTTGAATAATTTCAACCGGATGTTTTATAAAATAATTCATTTCGGTAAGAACATAAAACAGTCGTGCTCCTAAAATACCGAAAACAATTAAATAAAAAAACAAATCGTATATTTGATTTTTTGAAATATTTGCTATTTTAGAATTTAAAACGACATACTGCATTGCAACAAAAAAACCTGTCGCAATACAAATACCGTAAGTATAAACGGTAAAACCGCAAATAGTAAACAGTTCGGGATACATTTTTATATTATACTAAATTTACACGTATATTTAATGGAAACTACAATGTTAAACATTGAATTTGAATTCAATAATATCACCGTCTTTTACAATATAATCTTTACCTTCGCTTCTTAAAAGGCCGGCTTCTTTTACCGCTTTTTGACTGCCGAGTTTAAATATATCATCATAAGCCATTACTTCAGCCCTTATAAAACCTCTTTCAAAATCTGTATGTATTACACCTGCCGCCTGCGGTGCTAAAAAACCTTTTTTAATAGTCCATGCTCTGCATTCATCTTCACCTGCGGTCAAATATGTTATAAGTCCCAATAAAGCATAACTTGCTTTAACCAATCTGTTTAAACCCGGTTCGGATAAACCTAAATCCTTCAAAAAAGTTTCCTGATCCTGTTGTGACAGCTCCGAAAGTTCGGCTTCTATTTTTGCACATATAGGAATTGCCTGTGCACCTTCGGCTGCGGCTCTTTCCTGCACCATTTTTGTAAATTTATTTTCCATAGATGGCAAATCGTCCTCTGCAACATTACATGCATAGATAACCGGTTTTGCCGTTATTAGAAAGAAATTTTTTAATATTAGTTTTTCTTCATCGGTAACTGTTAATGTTCTTACGGGAAGCCCTTTATCCAAATGTTCCTTTACTTTATCTGCCAATTCTTTTTCCGCTAAAATTTTAGGATTTCTTGATTTTATATCTTTTTGTAATTTTTCTAATTTTTTATTTATTGTTTCCATATCGGCAAGCATAAGTTCGGTTTCAATAATATCTATATCTCTTAAGGGGGATATAGCACCTTCAACATGTGTAATATCTTTATTTTCAAAACAACGAACTACATGAACAATTGCGGATGTTTCCCTGATATGTGCTAAAAATTGGTTGCCCAAACCTTCACCTTTTGAAGCACCTTTTACAAGCCCGGCAATATCGACAAAATCTATTGTGGCATAAACTTTTCTTTTGGAATTGTATAATTTTTCCAAAAAATCAAGCCGCTTGTCAGGAACTGCAACTACACCTACATTAGGTTCAATTGTGCAAAAGGGATAATTGGCACATTCGGCACCTGCTTTTGTTATTGCATTAAACAATGTTGATTTACCTACATTGGGAAGCCCTACAATACCTAATTTCATATTTTTATCCTTTAAAAAAATTATTCATAATTTTTAGCTGATGAGCTGCGTCGTTGGACGTAAAGCTAAAGCAGCTGATAAATGTAACTGCAAACTTTTTGAAACAAATTTTATGCCGCTTTAAGAATATTTATTGTATTTCTTGAATTCTTAAAATCGTCAATATCATTTCTGTCTATTTCCAAATTATCAACGGGAACAGGCGGAATAATTTCCAATTTTCCCGAAGCTATATTATTAAATATCGGTATATGTCTATTAACTTTTCCTCTTACAACAATATCGTTATTTACTCTGTCTTGTATTCTCACTAATATATTATTTTTATCTTCATTATTAAAATTATCGCCACTTACAACAAATGTAATTTGATTATATTTTTTATCAAATTCAACTAAAACCGGAACTGCTTTATTTCTATATTCTACATAAAATAATTCTTCACCGCTTTTTATTTTATCAAATTTAATATCGGCTTGTTGCTCTTTTCCGACATTATTAAATTTTGTATCGGCTCTTCTTTGCAATATATTTAATTTCCCTTTTTTATCAAAGGCAAATTCGGTATCTATGGGATAACCTGCATTTTCCTCCAAAACACCTATTATTTCATTTAGTTTTTTTATTTGTTCCGGCATTAATATCGTTTCAATTTCAGGATATCTTTTTTCCCCGGTTACGGGGTTAACTTCAATTTCATCCGGATTTACAGTTCCGTCGACAACCTTATCACCTAAACCTTCCGTTACGTTTATAAGTAAATATCCTTGCTCGTTTCGGCTAAATGCCACACCGGCATAAGAAGGAATAACCATCTCTTGAATTAATACTGCAGGTTGAATAAATTGACCGCTGTTTATCATATACTCTATTGCTTCTTTACTATAAAAAGATTTCCAAACGTTTTTTATTTCTTTTATTACATCACTTCCTTTAACATTCAAAACACTTTCTCCCATACCGGCAAAAGCATATTCCCTGCCGTCTTCACCTATTCCCGAAGAACGAACGGAATAATATTTATTTTTATCTATATCTTCTAATATCAATTTTTCAATTTCTTCATTTTCACTTTTTTCTATAATACCAATTATTTCCGTTCTTAAATTTTCAGTTTCCATATTTTTTTTATTCTCTATTATATCTTTAAGTTTGTTATTTAAATCAATATATTTTTTCCCGCAATATTCATTAGTAACATTTTTACTTAAACCCAAACCGTTTGGAACTGTTACATCGTAATCTTTAAGTTCCGTTTTTACCTTCGCAAGTTCAACCGTTTTACCGCCGAACCTGTTTTTTTGATTTGCCTTGATATTATCCAAATTTACAATGTCTTTATCTTTACCGAATTGTTCTTTTTCTTCTGAAACAAACTCTTCTTTATTATCTTGCTGTTGAGAAAATTCAATTATGTTATCAAATATATTATTTTTTTCTTCTTCAACTTTATTTAAAAAGTCCGAATCAAGTTCATCCGTTTCATACCCTGATTTTGTTATATTATCAAATAAATTAAAAAATAATATTTCCGCAATTTGTCCGCTTACAACTTTGGAAATTATACGTATTTGTCCGATTATTTCATTTTGCCAATATTCTTTATTTTCTTCTCTTAAATATTTTGTATACTCTTTTAACTCTTCCTTTTTATTATTTAAATTATCGGTATCTCCAAGTTTTACTATAAAACCGTTTTTGGCAGACATGAAAATTTTATCATCTTGCCTTATCTTTATTATACTTTCACCGTTAGTATTATAATTTATAAATTCAACATATTTGCCGTTTTCATCCTGTTCCCATTTACAATTATTCAATCTTAAAGACGGTTTTCCTAATTCCCTCGTCGTTATTGCGGCATGGCTTAACATTCCACCGGAAGTTGTTAAAACTCCACCGGATTTTTCAATTGCATCGTAATCGTTCGGTGTTGTAAATTCTTTAAATAAAGCAGTATTTTCATCAATATTTTCGGTATCAAATGAAATTTTAAGAACTTTATATTCTTCTTTTCCTTCACAAGCGGTTTGTCCGTTTATCAAATTCAATTCATTTTCTATTTTTATTATTTTGTTCAAATTATATTTATTTATTTTTATTTTATTTATATTTTTTATATCTTTTACTTTATAACCTTCTTGTTCCAATATTTTCTTTAACTCTTCACCGGTTAATGTTTTTCGTCCGGAAGAAGTTACAAGTTCCGCCTGAGCATATTCGGTTTGATAAGTATTTTTGTTAAAAATTTCTTTTATATAAAGATAATCTCCGTTTAATAACTTAATTCTACCTCCTCTTACTCTTGTTCCATAATATTTCATTTCATGCGGAATATCGTTTATTATTTCCGCACTAATTAAACAATCGTATCCCTGTATATTAAAAATATTCATAAAATTGTCAATTAAATTATAATTTTTATTTTTTATAAGTTTTCCTTCGGAATCAAATATTATCCTGCCTTCAATAAATGCCTGTTCAATAGGTTTGTTAAAATATTCATCTATATCTTTCATAAAGAAATTTTTGCTTGCATTTCCATTGGGAACATAAACCATCTCTCCGTTAAGCACATCTTCGGGGATCTGTTCCAAACCTAAATTTTTAAGAATATTATTAAGGTAATTTTTAAACTCTTTTATTCTATCCATTCTTGGTCTTTCCATATAAGAAGGAATTTCACTGACAATCTTTGAAACACGATAATTATAATTAAACGGCATATCTCCTTTAAGGAAAACATCCGCATATCCATCTATTTGCCCTTCAACTCTTTCCTTTTTTTTATCTTCACTTTCATATTCATTTGGAAAGTCGTAAGGGGAAGATAGCGGAGAATATACTCGTTCCAATTTAATATCCATATTTATTGAATATTCAAACAATTTAATAACTTCGGCAGCCAGTTTCGGCAAATCAATTTGATCGTTGATTCCGGAATTATCGCCGAGAGAAACTCTTATTCCGTAAATACCGTCTTCAACATGTAAATCATCATCATCATTATTCTTAATATCATCAAATCCTAAATTTTTCAAAACTTTCATAAAATAATTTATTCTCCATTCGTTACTTAAATCATCTCCGCCTTCATTGTAATATATATTTATACCTCTGCCTTCCGTTCCGAAATTAAAAATAATATCAACACTGTGCGCCAAAAGTATCTTTGACCAAACAATCATATCATCTTTAAAGATTAAATCTACGTTATGTTTATCCAATGACAAATATTTCATCAGTTGATATATTTCAGGATTTATATTTTCATTCGTTGATAAATTATCCGCTTTTATTACCGTTCCTTTATGCTCGGATTTTATTAAATTATTACTATCCGAATTTTTATCAATATTTTTTATATTTATTTTAAAATCTTCCATAGCTGTTTGATGAACTACATTTATCAATGAATTTAAATTTTCTTTTTCTATTTTACCTTCTTTAATATCTTTCTCAATTTTTTCCAAAGATTTGCCGCAATTTTTTGCATCATCTTCATTTATTTTACTCATACAATCTATCATTTTTTTCAAATATTCAATTGCAACATTAAAGTTTCCTTCATCAAGCGCCTGCAATGCTTTGCTGTTATGTTCAAGCAATAATTTTACAATATCAAACATTTCCGCCAATTTTTCTTGTTCTTTTTCTTTAACGGATTTGAAATTATAAGTTTTAACAAAAGTCGGTGCCTTTTGTTTTAATTTAAATTCTTCGTTTCTAACGTTTCCCGATACTAAAGGCGTAATGTTAAATTCGTAATCATATTTTAGTTTTGCAGCGTCAACAAATCTTATTTCGGAAATTTTTATATCATAATTTTGTTCCATTTTTGCTTTATCATAAGAATAATCCTGATAATAGTAGAATGCATTCCAATCGTATAAATTTTCTACATAAGAATAATTTTTTATTAAAATATAATTCATATTGTTTTGTGTATAAAAATTATTTAATTCATCTATTGAAACGATATCGTCAATATCAATATATTCATACATAACCGAATATATCTCACCAAGCGCAACAGCTGCCGATTTTTTCAATTCTTCGTCGGTAGAACTATTATACCTTTTGGTTATTTTTTTTATTATATCTTCGGTAAAAGAAGAATAACCTTTTCCTTTTTCACTTTTAAAATAAAAATAATGGCACATATAACCAATATCCAAATGTGCACAATTATCAACTATTAAATTTTTTATTTCATCACTCACATTATTGGTATTTAATTCCAATCTGTATTCATATTGTTCCGTTTCTTTTAAAGATTTGAATAATAATTTCAACGTATCTTCGTTTAAAACTATATCATTAAATATTTCATTTGCAGATGCCATATAATATTTGGGAGCAACTGCTTGAAACTTTTCTAAAACTTTAATTGCATCTTTTTTTCTTTTATTATCTTCTTTTCCGTAAGGGGAATGTCCGTTATATACATTTTTAGCTATTTCAACTATATACTCATCACTTCTATTAAATATAACTTCCGTATTTTGTACACCATTCATTAATAATTCTACAATATTATAAAAAGGAATTTTTTTATTTTCAGCATTATCATTAATATAACGATTATCTTTTGCAGAATAGGATTCAAGCGCAAATTTCTTAAAAAATTCAAAAATTTTGTCATTAAATTTTATTTTTTGTTTAATTGCTACATTATAAACAGGAATTATTGCATCAATTAAATCAATTGTATCTTTTACTGATATGTTACCGTTATCTATTCCGTTATTTATTTTACTCGGCAAATAATGTAATTCGTCAAACACAACATTTATATTTATTTCATTTACGTTATTATTATCTTTATTAAAATCTTCTAAATTTGTTTTTATTTTTTTAATTGTTTTATATAATTGTTCATCTGTTTTCTTTTTATCAATATTTTTAAAGGCTTTTATGAATTCCACTGTAACTTGCTTCAATGTTTTTCTTAAATCTTCTCTTTGTTTTTTATTTTCATCATTATCGGGATAATGTTTTGCAATACCGTTATAAAAAAATTTTGCTCCGTCATATCCTGCCGCTCTTATTCTTCTAAAATTAAGATCCATATCTTTTATTAAACCTGTTTTATATGCCATGTAAAGTATATTTTGTGCATCTTCTCGTTTTTGTTTTTGTTGTTTCTCATTAAAATCACTGCTTTTTTGTTCAATATATAATCTCACAACTAAATTTGCTACTTTTACTCTAAGCCCGTTATCCAACCCGGATGCTTTATCGTCTATTTCCTTTTTCCAAATTTCTATTCTGTTTAAAAATTTTTCAATACCTTCTTTTTCAACATCTCTTTCATAAATTTGCTCTATATCAAATTTGGGTTCATTTGTAAGATCGTAAGGAATATAGTCATCATCATAATTTATAATAGTTGCTGCAGGAATTTTATCCGTTTTGGTTGATATATAATTATAAATTGAATGCGTAATTGAAGCTAAAGCAAATACAATTAACGGATAGCCCGGTAATAAAATATTCGTTACCAAAAATACGGAAGAAAAAATAAAACCGGTTCCCGCCAATTTGATTATATCCGATAAACTTCTTATTTCTGCAGATGAATCAATAAATTTATTTATAATTTCATCTGCAACCCTATGAGATACGGCAAAACCGACAACCGATATTGTCCAAAAAATTAACGGATTTGTTGCAAATAAAATAAAAGGTATTACAATAAACAATAATGTTTCAATTGCAGGAGCAAAAACAGTTGTCCAATATTCATATAAATTTGTCGTTTTATTTGAAAACAAATTATCAAAAATTGAAGCAGCTTTATCAATATAACTTTTACTTTCCCGGACTTTATATTCTTGTATTTTTATATCATCTTCATTTGTGTTTAATATTGTTATAGGGCGAACCTGTAATATATATATTATTCCGTCTTTTATTGTCCATTCAACATCTACAGGATAACCGTACTCATATTCCAAAAATTTAATAATTTTCATCAAACTCGAAATTTCTTTATCACTTAAAGCCCTTGATTTTGCTTTTATTTCGTCTTCTATTATTTTTATTTCGGTTCCGTTTTTATTTTGTTGCGGAAGCATTTGTAAATTTTTATTTACATTATTGTAGTTTATTGTCTGCCCGTTATTTATATTTACTTCTATTTCATCTGCCGGAACAGTATTACTTACAATTCCTTCGCCTAAGCCATACCCGGCACTGATATCGGAATAACCGTTTCTGTTTCTGCTAAATACTATTCCTGAAACTTCTCCGGTTATAAAGGGTTGCAGCATTATACAAGGTTGTACTCTTTTTTTATTATTTGCCATATATTTTACCGGAGTTTCCAAATAAAAAGATTTCCAGGAATCTATAACGGAATCAATAATATTTTCTTTTGTAACATTCAAATTTGTTTTTCCCATACCGGCAAAACTTTGCCCTTCATCTTCACCGATACCTGAAGAACGAACTGCATAAACAATTTCATTATCAAACCGTTCTATTTCTTTTTCCAAAACATTTCTGTTACTTATATTGTTTTTTATCAAACCGACTATTTCTTTTGAAGTTTTTTTAGCATTATCGTCTTTTCCGTTTTCAATTTCTTCATTAAGTTTTTTATTTAATTGTTTATATTCTTCTTTAGCATTATCGTTAAGCACAGCTATCAAAGTATCTTCACTTATACCGTAAGCAACAGGAACTTTTATATTATTAATTTTTGATTTTTTTATAAACCGTGATGTTATTGCGGTATTAATGAATTTTGCACCGTATTTTATAAAATCTTCAATAACTGATTTTTCATTGGAACTTTTAACGGTTGTTATATTTGTTTTGTCTATGGAATTGATAATATCTTTTTTCAAAGCATCTGTTTTATTTTTTAACTTTTCTAAATTATCATTCTCATATTTTGTTTGTAAATACGGAATTAAAGTTTCTATTTTCCTAAGTTTTATTATAAATTCTGTTTTTTGAGCATCCGTAGCATCATCAACTAAATTTAACATTTCATTAACTACACTTAATTGTGTTGTTATAAAATTATTCAATCCTGCTAAAACCTGCGTTCTGTAAACTGTATACTTATCAACTAAACCGTTATTTATGTTGCTTATATTTCCAATTTTTTTATCTGTTTCTTTTACCAACATATATTTAACTATAATATTATCGGTATT
>ONEP01000096.1 GCA_900316875.1 Candidatus Ruminimicrobium bovinum | reverse complement strand
TAATTAGGATTATAAAATGGAAATTAAATTATTTGTAGCAGGATGTATATTTTTAGTGATTGCTGGCATTATGCAACTAGCAAAAAATAAATTGTTTAAGGGGCAAAAACCTAACAGAGCATTTACAGAGGTTTATTCTTGGGTTGATACTTTATGGACGGCTCTTATAATAGCTTCCATAATAATGTATTTTGTAATACAAGCATTTAAAATTCCTACCGGCAGTATGCGCGTAACACTTCTTGAAGGTGACCATCTTTTTGCGACAAAATTCATATACGGTTTAAGAGTCCCTTTCTCCGACGGTAAAAGAGTATTACCGTTAAAACAACCTAAACACGGTGACGTTATTATTTTTCAATGCCCGCCGCAGGCATTAACACCCGTTGAACAAATGAATAATGTAAAAAAAGATTACATTAAAAGATGTATGGCGCTTGCCGGAGATAAAGTTGAAATAAAAAATAAAAAACTTTTTGTAAACGATATTGAAATTGACGAACCTTATGTTCAACATGCGGATGAAAATTTATATAATTCTTTTAATTTGTTTAAAACACGGGAAGAATATCAAAAAGCTTGGGAAAACGGCGAACTTGCAACGGTTTCCCCTGCATTTATAAGAGATAATTTCGGTCCTGTTGTTGTTCCCGAAGGGCATTATATGGCACTCGGTGATAATAGGGATTATTCTTTTGATTCAAGGTATTGGGGACCGTTACCCGATAAATATTTAAAGGGTAAAGCATTGATAGTTTATTGGCCTTTAAAAAGAATTAAACTTATCAATTAAAAATTTGCTTCACAAATTTTTAATTGAGCTTATAGCTTATAGCTGAAAGCTTAAAGTTTAATGGGTTTTTTGCTACAGCGAAAAACCGTATATTTGGTCAAAAATTAACTTTGTGAATTTTTACCGAAAACTATCAGCTGAGGGAACGAAGTTCCCGGCTCAGCTAAGAAAATGCAAAGCATTTTCTGAATCAGCTGTTGTTAAATTGCAAAGCGATTTTGGAGGTTGTATGTCCTTATATATTTGGTGGATGATTGCATTTCTTGCTTTTTTGGCATTTGAAATAATTACACCGGGAACATTTTTCTTTTTATGTTTTTCCGTAGGCGCTCTGTTTGCGGCAATTGCCGTTTTGGTCGGGAATTCTCTGTTTACTTCAATAATAATATTTTGTATTTTTTCGTTGCTTTCAATATTTTTAATAAGACCGTCGGTGATAAAATATTTTAAATCAAAAAAATTGGAAAAAACAAACGTGGATGCGATTGTTGGCTCAACCGGTTTGGTTGTTGAACAAATTTCACCGTCAAATGCGGGAAAAATAAAAATTTCCGGGGAAATTTGGTTGGCAGTAAGTAACGAAACTGTTGAAACAGGTTCAACAGTTAAAATAAATTCAATAGACGGAACAAAATTGATTGTTGAAAAAATAAAAGGAGAATAAAATGATAGCATTAGCAATAGCAGCCGTTGTTGTAGTTTTTTTGCTGATATCAAACGGAGTTAGAATTGTTCAACAATATGAAAAGGGTTTGGTTGAAACGTTGGGTAAATATTCATCAACCGTCGGTGCCGGTGTTACAATAATAATACCAATATTTCAAACTTTAAGAAAAGTGGATATGAGGGAGCAGGTTATGGATGTTGCTCCTCAAAATGTTATTACAAAAGATAATGTTACCGTAACCGTTGATGCCATAATTTACTTCCAAATAACCGACCCGGTTAAAGTTGTTTATAATGTTGCAAATTTTGCACTTGCGGCGTTAAAACTTGCACAAACAAATTTAAGAAACGTTATCGGTGATATGGAACTCGATTCCACCCTTACATCAAGAGAAAAAATAAATAATCAGTTAAGGGCTGTTATGGATGAGGCAACCGATAAATGGGGTGTAAAAATAACAAGAGTTGAAATACAAAAAATTGATCCTCCTCGTGATATAACCGATTCTATGTCTAAACAAATGAAAGCCGAAAGAGAAAAAAGAGCAAATATTTTGGAAGCCGAAGGTTTCAGACAATCCGCGATACTTAAAGCCGAAGGGGAAAAACAGGCAGTGATATTGGAATCGGAAGCGGCAAAACAAAAATCAATTTTAATTGCCGAAGGACAAGCCGAAGCAATAAAAAGAGTTGCCGATGCACAAAAATATGAAATAGATACCGTTTACAGTGCAATACATCAGGGTAACCCTACAAACGATTTGTTGGCAGTAAAATATTTGGAAATGTTAGGTAAAGTTGCAGACGGCAAAGCAAGTAAAATATTTTTACCTTTGGAAACATCCGGTGTAACCGCATCAATTGCGGGAATTGCCGAACTTTTTAAAGAAAAGAAAGAAGATAAAAAATAGGTTGCAAGTATAAAAAGAATTTGATATAATAACGAAAGTTTTTAGATAGCAGGTATGGGTGGATGGCGGAACTGGCAGACGCACAGGACTTAAAATCCTGAGGCTCGCAAGAGCCGTGAGGGTTCAATTCCCTCTCTAC
>ONEP01000039.1 GCA_900316875.1 Candidatus Ruminimicrobium bovinum | reverse complement strand
TGTTTGTTAAAATCGGTGAAGGTATCATTAAAAATCCTTTTGTATTATTTACATTATTATACATTTTTATAAAAATTATTTAAATTTAATATTCAATAAAACTATTTTTTTGATATCTAAAATGTTATCATATAAATGTTTTTAATAAAACAAATTTAATTTTTTATGAAAAAGAACAGGAACAAAAATATCAAACTATTTTTAGTGATGTTGATTTTCGGCATTACTATAACAGCTTGTCAATCAAATAAACAGCCGGTTGAACAGAAGATAACAATTATTCCCGGAACAGAAATTGTAACATACGGTTTTGCCGATACGGGGAAAATGAAATATGGAAACGATAATTTCGTTTTAATTGATGATAAGACTTATCCGGATATGAACAAGAAAGTTGAAGCTTTTAGAACGGCGGTTTCCGGAAATAATTTTGTGATAATAGATGGTGATATAGATTTAAGTTGTGGAATAATAACGGATATAAATCACGATTATTTTGATGAGTTTAATGAAGATAATACACCTAAACATAAAAATTTTGTTGTGACAATAGGTTCAAATACAACACTGATCGGAATGGAAACTGCAAGGATAATGTATGGCAGTCTTTTAATACATGATGAACAAAACATTATAATACAAAATGTATCTTTTTATGATGCACACGGAGCACCGGAACAGAATCCTAAAATAAACAAAGAAACAAAGTGTTCCAGTGATAATATAAGTGTAGAAAAAGTAAACAATTTATGGATAGACCATTGCTCGTTTACCGATGGAAAGTGTAGAGATATTTATGGAAATTATCATGATGGTGCAATAGATATAAAATCAGGAGAAAATATTACTATATCATATTGCTATTTTACAAATCATGATAAAGTAATGTTGTTAACTCCGAACGATGACTTTTCAAACAAAACCAATGTATATATTACTTTACATCACAATTATTTTGATAAAGTAATTCAAAGAATGCCCAGAGCAAGATGGGCAACGGCTCATATATATAATAATTTATATGAAAATATAGGTTTCGGTAAAGATTTCGGTTACAGTTTAGGTATTGGAATAGGGAGTACTTTTATAGTGGAAAATAATTATTTCGGATATCATAAGTCCGGTATAATATGTTGGTTCGATAGGGCAGATATTGACGATAAAAACAGTTCTGTGTTATATTATAAAGGAAATATTCCGAATTTAAAAAATAAAAATTCCATATATTCCGAAAATGATAAATTAAAAGATTACAAGCTACATGTTAAAGAAGAAAAAAAATATGATATTCCTTATGCTTATGAATTGGAAACGGTTGAGAAAATAAAAAAGAATTTAAAGTATTTCGCAGGTGCAGGCAAGAAAATAGAAATATTAAAATAGAATATAAAGGAGAATGAAGAAATATGAATCCGAACAAAGTTCCTATAGTTATGTCTTCGGATAATAAAGTTTTTTTTACTATAGCAACTGTTATAGTTTCAATGCTCGAAAATGCAAATAAAGATACTTTTTACGATATTTATGTTTTGTGTACAGATACAGTTACCGATGAAAGTAAAAACAAATTATCCGAACTAAAAACTCAATACAATAATTTTTCGTTATCTTTTATAGATATGAAAGATACTTTCAAAAATATTCCTAAAACACATAAATATGTTACTTACGTGTCGGCATTTAAGTTTTTAATTCCTTCTTTATTTCCGCAATTCGATAAAATTCTATATCTTGATACGGATGTTATAGTAAGAGCAGATTTGATTGATTTATATAATACCGATATAGGGGACAACTATGTAGCAGGTTGTTTATGTTTGGTTAATCATATAACTTGCAGAGACGGTATTTTAAGAGAAACAGGTTTAGAAAGTATGGATTATTACATAAATGCAGGTGTTATTTTGATGAATTTAAATTTAATTCGCCAAGATAAAATAGATAAAAAGTGTATAGATATGATAGGTAGTTTTAAAGGTTCTGTCGATCAGCATATTATGAATAAAGTTTGTTACGGTAAAATATTTTTTTTACCGCCAAAATATAATATTAGCACTTCCTCTTTGAAAATTTTCGAGTCTGATGCTATAAAAATTTTTTATTCTATGCAGGAAGTTGAGCAAGCTTATAAAAATCCTGTTATTTTTCATTGGACCGGCGGAAATAAACCGTGGCAATATTATAATTTGTTTTTAGCACATGAATGGTTCAGATATTTTATAAAAACACCGTTCAAAGATATGAAACTTGACAGAAAATACTTGAAACGTACCGGTGTATTTTCAATGTTTAAAAATTTTTTGTCGCGTACATTGAAAAAGATGTGGTATGGCTTGATATATAAATAATACGAAAAAACAAATGACTAAATATGATTAAAATGATATAATTAAAAATTATGTTGAAAATAAAATGTTGATTTATGAGGAATAAAAAATGAATTTTCAAGAAATTATTATGAGATTACATAAGTATTGGTCTAAAGAAGGTTGTTTGATATGGCAACCTTACGATTTGGAAAAAGGTGCCGGAACATTTAACCCTGCAACGTTTTTAAGATGTTTGGGACCTAACCCGTGGAAAGTTGCTTATGTTGAACCTTCAAGAAGACCTACCGACGGGAGATACGGGGAAAATCCTAACAGATTACAGCATTATTATCAATTTCAGGTTATATTAAAACCGGCACCTAAAAATGTTCAACAATTATATTTGAACAGTTTAAAAGCCATAGGGCTTGACCCTAAAGAACACGATATAAGGTTTGTTGAAGATGATTGGGAATCACCGACTTTGGGTGCATGGGGGCTCGGCTGGGAAGTTTGGATAGACGGTATGGAAGCAACACAGTTTACATATTTTCAACAGGTAGGCGGAATAGAATTAAACCCGATATCTGCAGAAATTACTTACGGGCTTGAACGGCTTGCAATGTATTCTCAGAAAAAAGATTCGGTATACGATTTAATGTGGACCGACGACGTAACTTACGGCTATGTTCATTTGGAAGATGAAAGACAGTGGTCAAAATATAATTTTGAAGTGGCAGATACAAAAATGTTGTTGCAGCATTTTAATGATTGGGAAGCCGAAGCAAAAAAACTTGTCGAGCAGAATTTGGTTCTTCCTGCTTATGATGCCGTTATGAAATGTTCACATTTGTTTAATTTGCTTGATGCAAGGAGTGCAATTTCGGTATCCGAAAGAGTAAGTTATGTTTTGCGTGTCAGAACTTTGGCAAAACTTGTAGCCGAAGGATATATGAAACAATTTACGAAATAAAACGGTTCATTAATTTTAAGTGCTTTCAAAAGGAATTTAAAAAATTGTTTTGATATTATTTTGATTTTATGGTAAGTTTAAAATAAGAGGAATAAAAAATGGTAAACAATGTATTATTGGAAATCGGAACGGAAGAAATACCTTCTTCATATATTGCACCTGCACTTGAACAAATGCAGAAGTTTACAAATGATATGCTTGGTTCAAAAATGGTGGGTTTCGGACAAATAAAAACTTATGCTACGCCGAGAAGACTTATTTTAACAATAGATAATGTTGAACAAAAAAGTAAAGATACCGTGCAGGAATTTAACGGGCCGTCCGTAAAAGCCGCAAAAGATGCAAACGGTAATTGGACACAGGCAATAATGGGATTTTCAAATAAACACGGCGTAAAACCGGAACAACTTGTGATAAAAGATACTCCGAAAGGACAGTATTATACTTATTTAAAAAAAATCAAAGGTGAAAAAATAACTAAAATTCTTTCCGAAATTTTTCCCGAAATTATACAAAAAATATATTTCCCGAAAACTATGGTGTGGGAAAGTTCAAGGTTGAAATTTGCAAGACCGATAAGAACGATAGTAGCATTATACGGTGACAGAATAATAAATTTTTCTTTGGCAAACGGTGCCATAAAAGCTTCAAATAAAACAATAGGGTTACATACATTAACTTCAAAATATATAATTATAGAATCTGCAGACGTTTATAAAACAACAATGCAAAATAACTGTGTATTAATCGACCAGCAGGAAAGAAAACAAAGAATAATAAGTTCAATAAATGAAGTTGCAAATACAATTTCGGCAAAAGCAATTTTGGATGAACATTTGGTTGATGAAGTTAATCAGCTTGTTGAATATCCTACGGCGGTATTATGTAAATTTGATGAAAAATATTTAAAACTTCCGCCTGAAGTTCTTATAACATGCCTTAAAAAACAGCAAAAATGTTTTGCCTTAAAAGATAATACCGGTAAACTTGTAAATTATTTTATAAATATAAGAAACGGAAAATCCGATAACTTGGATATTGTTAGAGCCGGTTATGAAAAAGTTGTTGTTGCAAGACTTGAAGATTCAATTTTCTTTTATGAAAACGATATAAAAAAATCGGTTGAAAGTTCTACCGAAAGGTTAAAGGGACTTATTTTCCAAAAAGAAATCGGAACCGTTTATGAAAAACTCGGCAGAATAAAAACAATTGCAAATTTTATAAATGAACAAAATAATTTGAATATAAATAAAGAAACTTTAACAAAAGTTATAGATTTAAGCAAAACGGATTTGGTTAGCGAAATGGTTTTTGAATATCCCGAACTTCAGGGGATAATGGGCAGAATTTATGCGGGTGTTGCAGGGGAACCTGAAGAAATATCAACGGCAATAGAACAACATTATTGGCCGTTGGCTGCTTCGGGAAATTTACCGGAAAATATTTTATCGGCAGTTGTTTCTTTATCGGATAAAACAGATACCGTTGCAGCTGATTTTGCAATAGGGCTTGAACCTTCCGGTTCTGCAGACCCTTACGGACTTAGAAGAATGTCAATAGGTATTGTCAGAATGTTAAGGCAATTTTTACCCGAAACAGATTTTGAAAAAATTATTGATATTGCATTAAACTCAATGCCTGAAAAAATTAAGGAAAAAGAAACATTTAATACCGCAAAACAAAGACTTATCAAATTTTTCTGGAACAGAATAGAAAATATTTATGAAAACGAAGGTTTTAAATTTGACGAAGTAAAAGCCGTTATTATACCTTCGCAAAAAAACGGGTTAAAATTTTTAGGGGACATATCAAAAAAACTTAATGCATTACAAAGTTTAAGGAAAGAAAATTCCTTTGCCGATATTACTACAATTTTTAAAAGAGCAAGTAATATTTTAAATCAGGCAAAAAAACAAAATTTACAAATATCAAATTCCGTAAATACGGAACTTTTAAAAGAAGAAGCCGAACAGAATTTATATAGTAAATATATTGAAATTGAAAAAGAATTGGAAGTTGCGCTTACAGATAAAAATTATACCGGTGCAATAAGCAAACTTGTTGATATAAAACCTTATTTGGATAATTTTTTTGAAAAAGTTATGGTTATGTGTGAAGATGAAAGTATAAAATTAAACAGAATTTCACTGATAAATTATATTACAAGCAAATTTAATTCGTTTGTTAATTTGTCATCATTACAGTAAAATTGACAAAGTTTACTTTTTCTTATATACTTTAATTTGATTTGTAATAGGGGTTTTTGTGAATATAAAAAAATTTATCTGCTGTTTAAGCAGCATTATATTTTTTGCTAATTTTGTTTTTGCCGATGAATTTCTTGATGAATGTCTTAAAATTTCAAAATCAAGAGATTTAAAGCTTTCTGTTGCCGAAGAGCAAATTGCACTTGCCCAAACAAGACTTAACAGTTCTGTTCGTTCGTTTTTCCCTCAAATAACTTTACAAAGTAAGTTCTCAAAAGGTAGTACTGCTCTTCAAAGTGTCGGAACGAGCGGAAATTATTCAAAAGAAGAATATAATTCGGAAGAATACGGAGTAAGAGCAGTTCAACCCATATACGAGGGCGGCGGAACAAGAGCAACACATAAGTATAACAGTCTTATGTTAGAATCCGCAAAATATAACTATACAAAAACAAAAGAAGAATTGTTTTCAAAAGTAAAACTTGCTTACTATGAATACTTAACGTTAAAAATGGAATATGTAGCATTACATAAAGCTTTTGAAAAAGTGGAAAAATTATTTTTAAAAACGCGGCTTGAATATAAAGCAAGGGCGATATCGGATCTTGATTTGACTGAAGCTAAAAATTTTAGAGATAAGGTTAATAATTTATTGACGTCTTCAAAAATAAATTTGGAATTTGCAACCAAAAAATTGATAGAAACCGTAGGTGTTATAAGTTTGGAAGATATTCCGGCAGTAGTTTCGGACGAATTACCTGATGATATTCAGGAAATTTCTTTTACGTTGGATGATTGCATAAGTTTTGTTCAAATAAATAATTTAGAGGTAAAAATAGCTAAATCTCAAATAGAAATGGCGGAAGCCAAAATTAAAATAAACAGGGCTAAAATACATCCTAAATTATATATTGAGGGTTTTTACGGGAAAAGCGGAGAAGCTTATGTAACACATCCGTTGGAACTTACTACAAGTTGGAATGTTGCAGCAAAGGTTTCGTGGGGATTGTGGGGAAATTCTTTTAACGGTTCTGCAAGTACAGACAGAACCGACCCTACCGAAATTGTAGATTCCAGCAGAAGAGTTGAAACTACAGAGTTCAATTTTCAACTTGGTATTTTAGATGATTTTCAATATTTCGTTGATGCAAAAGAAAGTGATGTGGGTAAAAAACAAACAACAGCCGAACTTATAGATTTATTAAAAAACAGCAGATTGTCGGTAGAAAAAGCATATAATGAATATCGTGTATCTTTAAACGAAGCAAAAGTTTTAAGAGATGAAATAAAACTTAAAGAAAGAAAGTTAGCGCTTATGCAGAAGAGGAACGATTTGTATGAAGTTCAAACTGTTTCTTTGATGGAAGAATCATGGAAATATGCCGAAACGATTTCTTCTTTTGCTAAACAATTATATACAAACTATTCATCAATAACTGAACTTGAAAAACTTACGCTTATGAATTTAAGATAATTTGGAGGAGTATTTTGGAAAAATTAAAGTATTTTTATTACAAATTTGTTGAACAACTTTCTTACAAATATCAAAAAATGGCTTCTGAATCACCTAAATTATTAAAACATATAAAAATTGCAATAGTTGTTTTTTTAGTTCTGTTAATAGCATTTTTGGTTTATTGGATATATTTCAGAAAAGAAAAAGTTGCCGAAGAAAAGCAGGATATGATAAGCGTTAAGGTTAAAAGATTGGCAAAACAGGATTATGTTGATAATTATACGGTTATGGGCAGCATAAAAGGTGCTATTGAAAATGAATTAAGGTTTGAGCTTGAAGGGCAACTTGCTTCATATAACTATAAAGAGGGTGCGAGAATAAAAGAAGGTGAAGTTATTTGTGCATTAGATCCTAAAGACGCAATAACAAAAGCCGAATATGCAAAAAGTAAATACAGAAGTGAAGTTTCAGCATATAATTCGGCAAAAGAAAAATATAAAGTTTATGAAGAATTGTTTACAATGAAAGCTTTATCAGAAAGTAAATTGTATGAGGCGAAATATGAAATACAGTCGTCGGAATCTAAAGTTAAAGCTTCTTTATCGGAATTAGAACTGGCGCAATCTAACCTTGCAAAAACTAATTTGCAAGCTCCCAGTGATGGTATTTTAGCAGAAATAATAATAAAACCTGGTGAATATATAACACCGCAGGATATAGTTGCAAAATTTATAAGTGATAAAGGTACTAATTTTGAGGTGGATGTACCTGAAAAAGATGTGCATAAATTAAAGATAGGTCAACTTGTTACAATTACATGTGACTCTTATCAAAATAAAACTTTTGAAGGTAAATTAATGGAGATTGCCCCTATTGTTAAGGAAAGAACAAGAACATCTACGATAAAAATAGGTGTTGATAACCAGGATGGTGCTTTAAGATCCGGAATGTTCGGTAGAGGGGTTATTTTATTAAAGGAATTAAAAGATGTTATGCTTGTTCCGACAGACAGTATAATTTCTTTAAACGATAATGCATTTTTAGTTCCGGTTGTTTCTCCCGACTATAAAACACCCGGTGAAGGAACTATTTTATTAAGACCTTGCCAATTGGGTGAAGAGTTATCGGGGTATACGGTTATCGTACAAGGCTTACAGATAGGAGAGCTTGTTGTTATTGAAACACAAGGACAGCTTTCCGATGGAATGAAAGTTAAATTCCTTGAAGCTGTAGAAGATAAATTGGAAGAAGATCAACAACAATAATTTTCCCAAATGGATTTATAAATGATAGAGTTTGGAATAAGAAAGCCTATAACAACACTTATGATTGTTTTGGCTTTGATAATGTTTACAGCAATAACTACATTTCAAATACCAGTAGAATTAAATCCAAGTACAAAATCATCTTTGGTAAGTGTTATTACAAGGTTAAGAGGCGGTGTTGCAGCAAGTGAAGTTGAAAAGTATGTTACAAGACCGCTTGAAGAAGTTTTTTCCGAAATTAACGGTTTGAAGGAAATGATTTCTTCTTCAAAAGAGTCAGAGTCTAATATTATGATGACTTTTCATCATAATATTGATACTGATTTTGTTATTATTGATGTACGTGAGAAAATAGCGATGGTAAAACATAAATTACCTAAAGAAACGGAGAAATCAGTAATAGCAAAATTTGAACAGTCCGATAGTCCTGTCCTAATATTGTCTTTAGGTTCTGATGTCAAAACAGTTGAACAATTAAGAGAAATTGCAGAAGAAGATATAAAAGAACAAATATTGAGAGTATCCGGTGTTGCCAATGTTGAATTCGGCGGTGGAAGAGAAAGAAAATTTTTGATTGAGATGGATAATTCAAAACTTCTTGGATATAAACTTTCTATTCTTGAAGTTGTTCAAAGAATAAATTTGGCAAATATTTCAATTTCTGCAGGTGAAATAGCACAAAATAATCAAAATTTTGTTATAAGAGCAACAGGTGAATACGATAGTATTGAAGAAATAGAAAATACGGCAATTGCAATTACAGAGTCAGGTTCAATTGTACGTATAGGTGATATTGCAACCGTTAGAGATTCTTTTTATGAACCTACGTCATTTTCAAGGTTAAATATTCAGCCGGTAGTTTCAATTTATGTTCAAAAAGAATCTACGGCAAATACGATTAAAGTTGTAAAAGAAACTTTGGAAGTAATAGAAAAACTTAAAAAAAATCTTGATGAAGATATTGTTGTAACTACCGTAAAAAACGATGCGGAATATATTTCAAAAGCAATATCATCGCTTGTGGAAGCATTGGTTGTGGGCGGAATTTTACTTGCAAGTATTTTGTTTTTATTTATGAAAAATATAAGAAGTATTTTTATAGTTGCAACAACAATGCCTTTAAGTTTATTTATGTCGGTTTTGCTTATGCATTTTACAAACCAAACTTTTAATATTATGACATTGAGCGGGCTTGCGATGGGTATGGCAAATGTTATGGATAATTCAATAGTCGTTCTTGAAAATATATCTTTCCATTATCACAGAAAAACTTTTAAAGATAAAGCTGAACTTGTAATAAAAGCAACAGGTGAATTATGGCAACCTATATTCGCTTCAACCGTAACAACAATAATTGTGTTTTTGCCGTTGGTGTTTTTGGACCCGGAAATAAGGCAGATGTATGTTCCGTTCGGGCTTACCATAACATTTGCGCTTATCGCTTCGGTTATAGCAACAATGTTGTTTATTCCGACACAAATATATAATTGGCAAAACAAATTTGACCTTGATTTTCAAAGATGGTATATGAAAGTAAGGATGTATTACGGAAAGATATTAAAATTTTGTTTCAGAAAAAAAACGTGGATATGGCTTACAATAATTTTGTTGTTTGTTGTATCTGCACGAATTCTTACGACAAGAGACAGTGAATTTATGGATCCGGGTGATGTAAATACCTTTCGTATAGGTGTGCAGTTTCCGCCGGCTACAAGAATAGAATTATCAAATGAAGTTGTAAAAAAGATGGAACAGGCCTTACTCGGATATAAAGACCAGGTTGAAAGAGTGTCTTCCAAAGTTGAAAAACTGCATACTTTTGTTGAAGTGAAAGTTTACGAAAGACCTGAAGAGTTTAAAGCGGAATTCAGAAAAAGATTCGGTGAATTTTCACCTGCTTTTGTTTATTTTCAGGATTCACAGGATTCTGCGGCAAAAGAAATTTATGTCGACTTTTACGGACAGAATTATGATACTTTAAAGCAACTTGCTTTTTCATCATCGGGAAGACTTCAACAGGTTAAAGGACTTACCGATGTTAAAATAAGAATGAGAGAAGACGAACCGGAAGTTCTTGTAAACGTAGATTATAACCGGCTTGCAATTTTCGGACTTACAACTTATTATTTCAGTAATACTTTACATTGTCAAATAAGGGGGCTTATCGCAACTCAATACAGAACCGAAGGTAAACAGATAGAAACAATTTGTCGTTTATATCCGGGAAGTATTCCCAATGTTGATTCCATTCCTTTTGTAGGTATGGTTAATCCGAAAAAAGATGTTGTATATGTCGGGCAGGTTTCCGAAATCAGTAAAGTAAAATCAAATCAGGAAATTTGGCATAAAAATAAAAAAAGGTTTATTCAAATAAGTGCAAACAGGGCAAAAATAGGTTTAACAACGGCCGCACAAAGAATAAATGAAACTTTAAAAGGAGTTGCTTTCCCGAGAGATTATTCTTTTAAAATTTCGGGCGATTACGAAAAAACTGTTGAAAACAGAGGTTCGTTTATTTTAGCCGTATCACTTACCGTTATTTTGATATTTTTTGTTTTGGCTTCAATTTTTGAATCTTATTTGCAGCCGGCACTTATAATGTTTTCGCTTCCTTTAAGCATAATAGGTGTTGCTTTTGTGTTGTGGGTATTTAAAAAACCTATAAGTTTGGGTGTTTGGATCGGTATAATGATATTGTTCGGTTGTATCGTATACAGTTCCATTATTATTGTAGATAAAATAAATCAAAGGCGGCACGGAAGAACCAATTTGCTTAGAGTTATTTTTGAATCGTGTAAAGAAAGATTGCGTCCCGAACTTATTACGCTTTTGATGAAAACATTGGGGCTTTTACCCATGGTATTAAGCAGGGATGAATCTGCAAGTATGTGGCGTTCTTTGGGGCTTACGGTTCTTTTCGGAACAATATCGGGAACAATTTTAACCATGCTTATAATACCTACGGCTTATTATGTTTTGGAAAACCCTAAAAAGAGTATATGTATTTTTATGAGGAAAATAGGATTGGCTTTTATTTTAGATATATTAAAAAAAATATATAATGAAAAGGATTTTGAACAATTAAAAAATTGAAAACAAAATGCAAAGCTTTTTAATGTATAATGTATAGTGTAAAATGTATAATTTTTGAAAAAGTAAAGTTATATTTTTTGCAGAGCAAAATACATTAATCATTATGGTATACATTATAAATTTTTTATTATTTAAAGAGAGTATATAAATGAGTATTTTAAGATTGCCTGTTGACAGGCCCGTAACAACAATAATGATATTTTGTTCTGTTATTCTTATGGGGGTTATTGCTTTTTCAAGAATTCCGCAAGAATTGTTTCCTGCGGTGGAATATCCGCAAATTACAATCGTTACAAAGTATGAAGGTGCAGGTCCGGAAGAATCCGAAAAATTGATTACAAAAATAATAGAAGAAAGTGCCGGAACCGTAAAAAAAATCAAAAGAATTACATCAACATCAAAAGAGGGTGTTTCCATTGTTTCCTGTGAGTTTTTGTGGGGAACAAATATGGATTTTGCTTCAATGAATATAAGAGAAAAAATAGACTTGATAAAGGAATCTTTACCTAAAGATGCACTTGAACCGGTTGTTTTAAAATATAATCCTATGCAGGTGGAAGCCATTATTTTATCGGCAAATTATAAAACACCGGAAACTTCTTTGGAAAGAATGGCGGAACTTAGAACATTTGTAAAAAAGAATATCAAAGATGAACTTGAAAGAATAGAAGGTGTTGCAAAAGTAGAAATAAGGGGCGGTGAACAAAAAGAAATTTTAGTTGAAATAGATAAAGGAAGGTTGCTTGCAAACCAGGTTTCAATAAATGATGTCGTAAATTCATTGCAAACCGCAAATATTACATATCCTGCCGGAACAATTAAAGAAGAAAAACACGAATATATAGTAAAAACCGTAGGTGAATTTAAAAATTTGGATGATATAGAAGCGCTTTCTTTCGGAAAACAGCAACAACAGGAACAAAAAAACAGATATAGAAAAGACAGAACCGTTCAAAGCGGAAATGATGAAAAAATTGTTTATATGCGAGATGTTGCCGATGTGAAAGAAATTTTAAAAGACAAAAAGGGTTATTCAAGATATAATTCAAGAGAAAATGTTTCTATAGGTATATTCCCGCAATCCGGTGCAAATTTAATAAATATGTCAAAAAATGTTAAAGCCAAATTAAAAGATTTGGCCGATAAAATTCCTCCCGATGTTGAAATAGAAACCACTTACGATCAATCGATTTTTATTAAAAAATCATTAAATAATATTTATGAATCGGCAATTCAAGGTATGTTGTTATCTTTTATATTACTTTATTTCTTTATGAAAAGTTTTGTCGGTTCTTCCATAATAAATACCGCTATTCCTATTTCATTATGTGTTACTTTAAGTATTATGTATTTTCAGGGAATTACAATAAATTCCATGTCACTGGGTGGTTTAACAATAGGTATCGGGATGGTTGTAGATAACGGTAATATGGTGCTTGAAAATATTTTAATGGCAATAAACAGAAATAAAACGTTACCCAAAAAAGAAGCTATTTATAAGGCAACATCAAGTTTGTTGCCTCCTATTTTAAGTTCCACTCTTACAACCGTTTCAATTTTTATTCCTTTTATTTTTGTTGCAGGTATGATAGGACAATTGTTTTCCCAATTGGCATTAACGATAACTTTTTCCATGATAGCTTCAATTTTTGCGGCTATGTTTTTAGTTCCTCGGCTTTGCCTTTCGGCAAACCTTGCAAAACAATCGGTCACCGCAGGTGTGCATGCTATAAATACTTATTTTACTCCAACTTTAAAATCGGTTTTAAATATGAAACCTCTTACGGTTTTTTTAGTAATATTCTGTTACGGTTTGGTGGGTTTTTTTGTAACTTATCTTATTCCTAAAGAATTTATGCCTAAAACAGATGAAAGAAGATTCGTTTTGAATTTGTCCATGCATCCGGATACTCCTCTTGAAATTACAAATTCGGTAGTTAAAAGAATAGAACAGGCAATATCAAAATATGATGAGGTTTTAGATATTGCTACAACAATCGGCTCAACCGATGATCAAGTCGGTTCTGCTTCCGTTGAAACGTTGGATAAATATCAGGCAAGAATAATAACCAATTTAAAACCGAAAGGTATGTCAACAAATGAAATGGTTAAAGAATTAAGTGACGAAATAAAAAAGTGGAATATAAAAAATATTGATGTCGAGTTTGTAACTCAACAGGGGCTTTTCGGTTCTGGTGTCGGCTCATCTGCAGGTGTTGTTGTTGAAATAAAAGGTAAAGATTTGGATAAACTTAAAGAATATGCAACAAAATTAAGAAGACAAATGGATGCAATGCCGGAATTTTACGGTATTAAGGTTGATCCGTCGGATGAAATTCCGGAGTTAAAATTGAATATTGACAGAGAAAGAGCTTCTTTATTCGGACTTTCGACACAGGATATTTCCGCTATGACACTTGCCGCAATTAAAGGATACGTTGCAACAAAATTGAAACTTCCCGATGATGAAATTGATATAAGAGTCAGAATGCAGGAATCCGACCGTGATACTTTGGACAAAGTTTTGGAAATGACGGCATATTCTTCTTGGGGGATGACAATTCAGTTAAAACAAATTGCACAGTCCGCTTTTGTTAAAACGCTTCCTACAATTAAAAGAATAGAAAGAGAAAGAACTTATATGATATCTGCAAACGTTAACGGTAACTTTACAAAAGCCGTATCTGAATTACAGGTATTGATAGATGATGCTTATAATAATAAAGACGTATCAACAATAATTACCGGTGAAATGCTTGCAATGAAGGAATCATTGTCGCAAACGGGTTTTGCAATGATTTTAGGTGTTATTATCATATATATGATATTGGCTTCTCAATTTGAAAGTTTATTGCAACCTATTCTTGTTATGACGGCTGTTCCTTTAGGTATAATAGGTGCATTAATTACTTTGTATATTACGGGTCAGTCGATAAATTCAATTTCAATGTTAGGGCTTATAATGTTAATAGGAAACGTTGTTAACATTTCTATTTTATTAATAGACAGGTATAATATAAAATACTTGGAAAATCCCGATAAGTATGTTGATATTGTTGCCTTTAAGCAAATGGTTACCGACACTACTGCCGACCATATAAGACCTATCGTTATGACAACTTTAACAACCGTTGTCGGGCTTGTTCCTTTGGCATTAGGTTTGGGTGAAGGGGCAACAACAAACCAACCTATGGCAATTGCCGTTGTAGGCGGTTTGATATTTGCTTTGGCTTTGGCTCTTCTGTTTGTTCCATATATTTATTTGTTTGCAAAAGGAGTTAGAAATTCGTCGGAAGATGAGTTTATATATTAAATATGAAATTTAGAACATTGGTAATAATACTTGTTATAATATCGGCATTAACCGTTGTTGCCGTTGAAGCAATAAGCAGGTTAATTGATGACTTGCCTTCAATTTCAAATTTGGAAAGATATACGCCTAATGTTGTAACTAAAATTTTTGATAAAGACGGCAATTTGCTTTCTGAACTTTTTATAGAAAGGAGAGTTCTTGTTCCGTTAAAAGAAATTCCTGCCGATTTGCAAAATGCTTTTATTGCAATAGAAGATAACGATTTTTACAGCCACTGGGGAATTTCAACAAAAGGTATTTTAAGGGCTTTTTTAATAAACTTTGTAAAAGGTAAAGTTTCTCAAGGCGGTTCTACAATTACTCAGCAACTTGCAAAAACAATTTTTTTAACTTCGGAAAAAACAATAATAAGAAAAATAAAAGAATTATTACTTACGGTTCAACTGGAAAGGAAATATACAAAAGAAGAAATTTTTCAACTTTATATTAACCAAATATATTTCGGTGCCGGCGGTTACGGAGCAGAATCTGCTTCAAGAATATATTTCGGTAAATCCGTAACCGAACTTACGCTTGCAGAAGCCGCTTTAATTGCTGGGTTGCCGAAAGCCCCGAGTTATTATTCACCAATAAGAAACCCCGAAATTGCAAAAGTAAGAAGAGCAACGGTTTTACACAGGATGAAGGAATTGGGCTTTATAAACGAACAACAGGAACAGCAGGCAAACCAGGAGCCCGTTCCTACGGAAAAACATATAGCCGAACAAACGGCAGGACATTACTTTATTGAATATTTAAGAATTTTACTTGAACCGAAATACGGAACAAATGTTTTGCATAAAGGCGGTTTGTCGATATATACTACCCTTGATATAAAAATGCAGCAGGCCGCAGAAAAAGCATTAAACGAACATCTTGAAAAATTTGATAAACAGCAGCAATCTTTTTTTGAAAAAGAAAAAATGGAGCCGAAAAAAGTTCAGGGTGCCATTATGGCAATAGACCACAGAACCGGTGCCATTAGGGTAATGGTTGGCGGAAGGGATTTTAAAGAAACAAAATTTAACAGAGCAGTTCAGGCAAAAAGGCAGGCAGGTTCAAGTTTTAAGCCGTTTGTTTATGTTACAGGTATCGATACAAAACAAATAACACCGGCAACAATGTTGGAAGATAATCCGATGGTTTTTGCATTTGACGGAAATAATTGGAATTTGGTGTCAAGGGATCTGTCTTATCTTGAAGTGTTGGCTGAAAAAATGACTCCGGAAGATTTGGTTGATCCTATGAAAGTGTGGTGCCCTGTAAATTTAGGTTCACGTTACAGAGGTGAAGTTATTTTAAGACAGGCAATTTACAGGTCAATAAATATTTGTGCCGTGGAAGCAATCAGTATTGTTACTCCGGCAAAAGTTATAGATTATGCAAGGAAAATGGGGATAAAAAGTCCGCTTGTAAATTCTTTGTCTTTGGCACTCGGTTCAAGCGATGTTACTTTACAGGAAATGACTTCCGCCTTCGGAACGCTTGCTTCAGGCGGTATACAAACAGAACCTTATTTTATAACCAAGGTGGTTGATAAAGACGGTAAAATATTGGAAGAAAATATTCCCGTTGAAAAAGAAGTTTTAAGCCAACAGACATCTTTTGTTATGACGAACTTATTAAAAGGTGTTGTGGAACGCGGCAGCGGTTACAGGGCAAGGGAACTCGGGCGTCCTTGTGCCGGTAAAACCGGAACTTCAAATGACAGTGTAGATGCATGGTTTGTCGGTTATACTCCGCAACTTGTTGCAGGTGTTTGGGTCGGTTATGACGACAGAACAACTCTCGGTAAAAAAACTACCGGCGGCGGTTTGGCTTGCCCTATATGGACAAGTTTTATGAAAGAGGCATTAAAAGGGTATCCCGTTTTAAATTTTAAACAACCTAAAGGTATAGAGTGGGCTTTAATAGACCCTCAAACAGGGCTGCTTGCTTTAAGCAAAACGCCTAATGCTTATCTTGAGGCATTTTTGGAAGGAACAACTCCTCAGGAATATTCTTTTAACAAAAATATTGTTACAAACCAGGAACCTGAAGAACTTACAGATGCCGAAAATTAAAAAATGCTTTGTAAATTTTTCTCTTGACAAAACGAAAAAAAGGTATTATAATTGATACAGTTTTAGGTTGCAGTAAAACTAAAAAATAAAAAATAAAATAAAGGAGAAAAAGATGAAAAAAGGTTTTACGTTGGTAGAGTTGGTTATCGTTATTATCATCGTTGGTATTTTGTCTATCGTTGCAGTTCCTATTTACAGAGGGTATACCGATAGAGCAAAAGAAACGGAAGGAAAAGCTTTGTTGGGCTCAATTCTTACTTCTGAAAAAGTATATCTTGCAGAGTATGATTATTTCTTACCTGTTACTTCTACAGATAAGAGTGATAGATTATCAATTGATACTTCAGGTAATAAGTACTTTAAATCTTTTCAAGTTGAAGCTGTTGCTACTAATACGGGAACTGATGCTGTATTTACGGCTTATGCTTACCCGGATGCGAGTCTTACAGCAGGTAGCACACATTTGAAAAATATAACAATGGTTGCTAAAGCAAATGGTGGTTCAACAATAATGGGTGGAGTTTCTGGCGAAAATATAGGATCAAATTAATTTTATAGTTCAATTAACAACAGCCCTGAATTTAAATTCAGGGCTGTTTTTTGTTTTTTCCTTTTTTTTGCTATTTTAATTTTCTTGTCATTGCCGTTCTCAACTTCTCAGCTCTCAACTCTCAGCTCTCAGCTCTCATCTGTCGTTAATGTCATTGCGAGCCGATGAAATCGGCGTGGAAATCTATAAAAATATTGTCCGCATGACACCGAAAACTGTTCATCTTTTCAGCTCTTCAGCTTTTCAGCTAAGAACACGAAGTGTTCGTCCTCAGCTTCTCAGCTGTAGTTGTTTAAAAATTTGCTATAATCAGCAATATGAACAAATTAAAAATTTTTTTTAATACAAATATTTCATTTCTGTTATTATTAATAATAATAGTATTTTTACTTTATGGTAAAAGTATAAATTACAATCTGTTATATTTTGATGATGATACATCATTGAAAATAAATTCAGAATTTATGACAGACATAAAAAATTTACCTAAAATATTTGTTAGGGATGTATATTTATCGGAACAATTAAACCAAAGTTACTACCGCCCTATATTGGCATTAAGTTTTACATTAGAAACACTTGTGTTCGGGCAAAATTCAAAAGTTAACCATATTACAAATTTAATATTATTTGTTTTAAGTATATACTTAATGTATGCGTTTTTAATAAAACTTAAATTTAACAAAAATATAACTGAATTTGTGTTGCTTTTATTTACGGTATCACCGCTGTTAACGTCAAATGCCGTTTATGTGTCACCGCGTGCCGAAAGTTTTTTTGCAATTTTTTCAATTTTAACATTTTTATACACAGATAAATATTTTTATGATAACAAAGTAAAAAATTTATTTTTTTCCGCATTATTTTTTTTGCTTGCTTTATGGTCAAAAGAATCTGCGATAGTTTTAATTGCGGTTATTCCAATATTTTTATATTCAATTGATAAATTTAGTATAAAAAAAATTTTAAAATTATATGTATGGTTGATTTTTCCCGTTACGGTTTATTTTGTTTTCAGAAAAATTGCCGGCTCCAATATTTCTTTTGATGAATATTGGCAATATTTTATCGATATACTAAAAAATATTTTAAACGGCTATATTATATATATAAATAAAATATTAATACCGGAAAATATTCCTGTTTGTTTATATAATTACAGTGCCGATTTAAAAAGTATATTAAAAGTATTGATATTTATTTTATGCTTAATTATTATTTATTGTAGAAATTTTATAAACAGAAAATTTATTTTATTTGCCGCCTCAATATTTGTTTTATTTTTATTACCTTCTTTTTTTATTTTGCAAAACCAAATTTTTTTTCACAGGTTGTTGTTGCCTGTTTTGGGCTTTATTATAATTTTTGTTTTACTTGTTCAAAAAATTATTGAACTGTTTCCGGTATCAAAAAAATATTTGTTATTCTTATGGCTAATTTTATTTGCGATATTTTCTTATGGAGCTTTTTTACAAGCAGATAAATATAAAACTAATATAAGTTTTTCTTTAAACGGTTATAAAGATGCTCCGGAATATAATGCTTTTGTAGTCGGGATGACAGGTACATATCTTTTTGCATTGGATTATAACGAAAATGCATTAAATTCAATACACGAACAAGATTACAGAAAACTTAACGAGTGGGCAATTATTTTATGTAAATGTAAAAAATTTGAGCAAGCGGAGAAAATATTGAAAAGATTAATAAGTTTAAATATTAATACACCTTTTTGTTATGCAAATTTGGGTTTATTGTATGAAGATAAACAGGATTATTTAAAAGCACTTGAATATGCCCAAAAAGCAGCTTTGGTAAGCCCGACAAATATTAATTTTAAAGAAAATTTAGCAAGAATGTATTATTTAAACGGTAAATATCAACAAGCACTTGATATTTATGAACAATTGCTGAAAAATGCTCCGCATAATGCACAATATTATTACGGAATAGGTTCGCTATATTATAAATTAGGTGATAAGCAAAAAGCGGCAGAGTATATTAATAAAGCCGTTGATATTGACTTTGAAAATTCTAAATAATACCGGGACTAAACATATTTTTGCCGTTTGTCGTTAAACTCTCAGCCCTCAGCTGTCGTTATAATTGCCGTTTATATCTTTTTTTGATATAATAAAGCATATTTCATATTTGTTTTATGGGGAGAATTTGTTATGGCTTATACAAAGCAGGATGTTATAAATATTATAAAAGAACAGAATGTTAAATTTATAAGGTTACAATTTACCGATATTTTCGGACAATTGAAAAATGTTACCATAACATCAAACCAAATTGAAAAAGCATTGGATAATAAATGTATGTTTGACGGTTCTTCAATTGAAGGTTTTGCAAGAATTGAAGAAAGCGATATGTATTTATATCCTGACCCCGATACATTTGTAATTTTCCCTTGGAAACAGGAAGACGGTAAAATAGCACGGCTTATTTGCGATATTTATACGCCGGACGGAAAACCTTTTGAGGGTTGCCCGAGAAACATTTTAAAAAGAAATTTAAAGGCAGCCGCTGAGTTGGGATATACTTTTAACGTCGGTCCGGAACTTGAGTTTTTCTTATTTTTAACCGACGAAAAAGGTAAGCCAACCACAAAAACACATGACGACGCAGGATATTTTGACTTGGCTCCCATAGATTTGGGTGAAAATGCAAGAAGAGATATGTGCCTTACGCTTGAAGATATGGGTTTTGAAATAGAGGCCGCTCATCATGAAGTTGCAAGAGGGCAACACGAAATAGATTTTAAGTATGCCGAAGCACTTAAAACTGCCGATAATATAAATACTTTTAAATTAGTGGTAAAAACAATAGCACAAAAACACGGACTTCATGCAACGTTTATGCCTAAACCTATTTTCGGTATTTGCGGTTCGGGTATGCATGTAAACCAATCTTTATTTAAAAACGGCAAAAATGCTTTTTATAACGAGAAAGATAAACTCGGGCTTTCCAAATTAGCTTACAATTATATAGCAGGACTTATGAAACACATAAAATCTTTTTCTGCCATATCAAACCCGCTTGTAAATTCATATAAGAGATTGGTTCCCGGCTATGAAGCGCCGGTTTATATTGCCTGGTCTGCAAGAAACAGAAGCCCTTTGGTAAGAATTCCTGCAGCAAGAGGTGCATCAACAAGAATAGAATTAAGAAACCCCGATCCTTCGGCAAACCCTTATTTTTTACTTTCGGCATGTTTGGCGGCAGGGCTTGACGGAATTAAAAATAATTTAAAAGCAGCAAAATCAACCGACAGAAATATATATGAAATGACAAAAGAAGAAAAAGATGCCGCAGGTATAGATAATCTTCCTCATAATTTAATAAATGCGGTTAAAGCTATGCAGAAAAGTGAGCTTATCAAAAAAACTCTCGGGTTACATGCTTTTAATTTATATACGCAGGCAAAAATTAACGAGTGGGACGATTACAGAACGAAAGTTCATCAATGGGAAATAGATGAATATTTGATTAAATATTAAAAAATTGCTTTGTGATTTTTAGCTTAGAGCTGATAGCTGAAAAAATGATAGTTTTTGGTGCTTTTTGCTAATAATTTCTCAGCACTGAGCACTAAACTCTAAACCAAAAATTTGTGAAACAAATTTTTTTATTTGACAAAAAAAATTAAAAAAGATACAATCTTTCTGTTGTTTTTGGGAATGTGGTGTAGCCTGGTTTAACACACTGCCCTGTCAAGGCAGAGATCGCGGGTTCAAATCCCGTCGTTCCCGCCAATAACAAAACACAAGTCCTTTTTAAAAAAAGGACTTTTTTGTTTTAATGAAATGAAAAAAGAAAAAATAAACGAAATAATTAAAATACTTGATAAAGAATACGGAAATGTTGATATTGCACTTGAATTTTCAAATGTTTTTGAACTTCTTGTAGCAACAATACTTTCCGCGCAATGTACGGATAAAAGAGTAAATATCGTTACATCAACATTGTTTAAAAAATATAAAACAATAAAAGATTATGCAACCGCCGACTTGGAAGAATTTGAAAAAGATATAAAATCAACGGGCTTTTACAGAAATAAAACCAAAAATATTATTGCCACTGCAAATATTATACTTGATAAATTTAACGGTATTGTGCCTAAAACGATGGAAGAACTTATAACACTGAAAGGTGTTGCAAGAAAAACGGCAAACATAGTTTTGGGAAGCGGTTACGGAATACATGTAGGCATAGCCGTTGATACACATGTTATAAGACTTACAAATTTAATAGGTTTGTCAAAAAACTCCGACCCTAAAAAAATTGAAAAAGATTTAATGAAAATTATTCCGAAAAAAAATTGGAGAAACATTTCCTTTGAAATACAAACACTCGGCAGAAGAGTTTGTATAGCAAGAAGACCTAAATGCAACATTTGCCCTATAAAACACCTGTGTAATACCGGCAAAAAATTTGAAGATTAGATAAAATAAATGTAAAAAAAACAGGAAGATAAAATATCTTCCTGTTTTTTTTAAGTAACTTATAAACTAATAAACTTTTTGGCTTCTTGGCTAAAAAACTGCCTTCGGCAATTTTTTAAATAAGTCCTTGTGCCAACATTGCCGTTGCAACTTTTTTGAAACCTGCAATATTTGCACCGTTTACCATATTGCCCGGTGTTCCGTATTCTTCGGCAGCTTCTTTAGCATTTTTATAAATATTTATCATGATTTGATGTAATTTATTATCAACTTCTTCAAATGTCCATGATAATCTTTGAGAATTTTGTGCCATTTCAAGCCCTGATGTTGCAACACCGCCTGCATTTGATGCTTTTCCGGGAGCATAAGCTATTTTTGCATTTATAAATGCTTCTACCGCATCGGGTGTTGAAGGCATATTAGCACCTTCTACAACGGCAATTACGCCGTTTTTAAGTAATGTTTTTGCTGCTTGACCGTCAAGTTCGTTTTGTGTTGCACACGGTAATGCTATGTCGCATTTTATTGTCCAAATACCTTTGCAACCTTCCGTATAAACAGCACCTTTTTTCAAGTTTGCATATTCTTTTATTCTTTTTCTTTCAACTTCTTTCAATTGTTTTACTATTGATAAATCTATACCGTCTTTGTCGTATATGTATCCGTTGGAATCCGACATTGCAACAACTTTTGCCCCTAAACTTTGTGCTTTTTCCACCGCATATATTGCAACATTTCCGGAACCTGAAACAACTACCGTTTTTCCGTCAAAAGATGTTCCTTTGTCTTTTAACATTTCATTACAGAAATAAACAACTCCGTAACCTGTTGCCTGTGTTCTTGCAAGTGAACCGCCGTAAGTTAACCCTTTACCTGTTAAAACTCCGTGGAAAACATTTCTTATTCTTTTATATTGTCCGAACATATAACCTATTTCTCTTGCACCTGTTCCGATATCACCTGCGGGAACATCGGTATCTGCGTCGATATATTTGCAAAGTTCCGTCATAAAACTTTGACAGAATCTCATAACTTCGTTATCACTTTTTCCTTTAGGATCAAAATCACTGCCGCCTTTTCCGCCGCCCATCATTAAGCCAGTTAATGAGTTTTTAAAAATTTGTTCAAATCCCAAAAATTTAATTGTGCTTAAATTTACTGAAGGATGAAGTCTTAAACCGCCTTTGTAAGGTCCGAGAGCTGAATTAAATTGAACTCTGAAACCTCTGTTTACATGGAACACACCTTTATCATCTTCCCAAGGAACTCTGAAAATAATTTGTCTTTCCGGCTCGACAATTCTTTCAAGAATACTTGCATCCTGATACTCTTTGTGTTTTTCAATAACAGGGCTTATTGATTCCAAAACTTCTTTTACTGCCTGTAAAAACAAAGCTTCGCCCTGATTTCTCTGTTCTACTTCTTTTAACACTTTTTCTACATAAGCGTTCATTTTTTTTACTCCTTATATAAATTTGTTTTTTCCATAAAAAACTGAATAATTCATTTATTACTGCTTTATGAAAGCGTCCTTGCTTTCCTGAATTATTCAGTTATAATATTAAACATTAACTTTTATTAGAAAAATATTCTACATTTTTATTTTTTTATTTGTCAATATCAGGGCTCTAAACTTTTAATTGTTCTTCTATTGCATCAAGCCCTTTTTCTATTTTTTCCATGGATGTTGCATAAGAAAGTCTTATATATCCGGGTGCACCGAAAGAGGAACCCGCAACAACTGCAACTCTTGCCTTATCAAGCAAATAATTTGATAAATCACTGTCTGTTTTAACCGTAACACCGTTATATTTTTTACCTAATAATTTTGAAACATTAGGGAAAACATAAAATGCACCGTTTGGTGTTAAACAATTTATTCCTTCAATGGCATTTAGTCTTTTAACGATATAATCTCTTCTTTTTTTAAATTCTTCAACCATATTTTTCATTGCTTCTTTAGGCCCGTTTAATGCTTCAACGGTTGCTTTAATCGATATTGATGTCGGGTTAGATGTTGATTGGCTTTGTATTTTTGTCATTGCGGCAATTATATCTTTGTTTCCGGCACAATAACCTATTCTCCAACCGGTCATTGCAAATGCTTTTGATACACCGTTAACCACAAGAGTTCTTTCTTTTATTTCTTTACTTATCTGTGCAATTGAAACATATTTGAAATTATCATAAACAAGTTTTTCATAAATTTCATCCGAAATTATCAATAAATTATGTCTTAAACAAACTTCGGCAATTTCTTCAAGTTCTTTTAATGTCCATGTTGCACCGGTCGGGTTTGAAGGTGAATTTATAACTATTGCTTTTGTTTTTGGAGTGATAACATTTTCTATACTTTTTGGAGAAACTTTAAAATTATTTTTATCGGTTGCTTTTACAAAAACAGGTTGTGCACCTGCAAGTAAAGCCATATCGGGATAAGAAACCCAATAAGGCGAAGGAATTATAATTTCATCGCCTTCGTTTAATATTGCCTGAAAAATATTATACAAGGAATGTTTTGCACCGCAGGATACAATTATTTCGTTAGGTTGATAATCCAAATTATTGTCTTCTTTAAATTTTTTTATAATTGCTTTTTTTAATTCAAGTGTTCCTGCTACCGGACAATATTTTGTAAAACCTGCATTTATTGCTTCAATTGCCGCTTGCTTTATATTTAAAGGGGTATCAAAGTCCGGCTCACCGGTTCCGAAACTTATTATATTTATTCCTTGTGCCTGTAATTCTTTTGCTTTTGTATCAAGCGCCCATGTCGGTGAAGGTTTTATTGC
>ONEP01000149.1 GCA_900316875.1 Candidatus Ruminimicrobium bovinum | reverse complement strand
CGGTAAAGAAGTTGTTGCTGACGCTAAAGCTGTTGCAGAAAAGGTGAAAGAAACAGATAAAGCTTCTATTTTAGAAACAGCAAAGGGGGAGATTACTAAGACTGTTGTAGCAGATCAAGTAAAAAAGGTTGAACAGGCTGCAATAATGTATTCAGCCGATTTAACTAAGGTTAAAACAGAGAAGAAGACTGAAACAACTGTTAAAACAGATAAGAAAACTTCAGAAAAAGAAACCACAAAGCCGGTTTCAACTACAACTAAAAAGTAAGTTAAAAATTTTTAAAGGCGTATAAAAATCTTTTTATACGCCTTTTTTATCTTTAAATTTTAAATTTCTAAATTAAATTAAAAATAAAAAGATATTTTAAAATGAACAATCATTATTATATTGTAGATTCATCCTATATAATTTATTATTCTGCAAATTCTGCATTTTCAGAATATGTTAGAGAAAATGACATTCCTGATAGAGATTGTACTCCAGATTTTAATCCTATTTTAGATAATGAATTTACATATTTATTTGAACAAAAATTTAAAAGATGTATTGAAAAACCAATACAATCAATAATCCCATTTATAGATAAATCAAAATATATTTTTTGTTTAGATTGTCCTAGAAAAAATATTTGGAGAAGAGATTTTTATCCTTTATATAAAATTCAAAGAGACATGAAAGATACATCAAAAGATAAATTTAATATAGGACCATCATTTCAATATGCATATGAAAAAATTATTCCGGATATTTGTGATGAATGGGGATCAAATATATTAAAATGTAATTATGCTGAAGGAGATGATTGTATTGCTGTAGCAACAAAATATATATTATTTAAAAATAACTTTAACAAAGTAATAATTATAAGTTGTGATAAAGATATGGTTCAATTAGCAAATGATAGAACTACAATTATTACATCGGAATGTTTAATTAGAAAACCAAAAACAGAATTGGAACATGCAATAAAGTCAAAAATTAAAGAAGATATTTCAGCAAATGACTTTTTATTATGGAAAATTATTTTAGGTGATAAATCAGATGGAATTCCAAACATTAAGCCACAAGTTGGAAATAAAAAAGCCTTTAAATTATTACAAAATAAAGATGAATTAAAAAAATTATTAACAGAGGATATTGATGTTGCAAAAGCATTTAAAAGAAATAAAAAATTAATTTCGTTAAAAGAAATTCCGGAAGAAGTTGAATCTTTGATATTAAATGAATTAAAAACAGAAGTTTTTAAAGAAGACATACAATTAGAAACATTATGACAGAAGATCGTAGCAAATCAAATTTAAATATCAAAAAAAGAAAGTCAAGAAATAAAAAAATAAAGTCTATTACATCGTCCAGAAGGATGTCTAATAATGCAAAAATAGCCGGAGCCAATATTATATTTGGATTAGATAACGGGGCGACAGGAACTATTTCATGCATTGTTAAATATCCAAATAATGATTATGATATATTCTTCCAAAAAACACCTTCATATACCGCTTTAGATTATCAACAATCAATTCAATATATTGCAAGAATTGATTGGAAAAAATTAAAATATTGGTTTGAAGATATTTTAAAACAAGTGAAAGATAATTATTATAAAAATTATAATGTTGAAGAAAAAGACCTTAAACCATTAATTGTTCTAGAAAGACCGATGATTAATGCAGATAGATTTAAACAAAGTAAAAATGCAGCAAGAGCGTTTGAAGCAACTTTAATAGTATTAGAAATGTTAAATCTTGAAAATAATTATATTATAATTGATTCAAAAAAATGGCAACATTATTTTTTTGGAAAAAATACAATTTTATTAGATTTAAAAAAAGAATCCATGAAAGAAGGTATTAAATTTTTATCATTATTTAAAAATAAATATAATGATTTAATTGAAATTGCAAAAAATCATGGAGATGCTGATAGTTTATTAATAAGTAGATTTGCTTTAGAAAAACTTTGTTAAATCAATTAAAATAGGATCTTTTATGAACAACATTAAAAATGAAGAGTATTTAAAAAATTATAACATCATTAACTACATTAAAATTATTGATCTATCACTTTTAAATTTATTGGATTATTCTGAAATTGGTGATGAAAAATATTCTCATTTTGATGAAAACATTAATAAAATTGTAATTGATTTAAATTCAAACAGTAAAAAATTATTAGAAGGTTTTATTATCAATAATATTAACAATGAATTATACTATAATAGAACAAATATTATTTTAAAT
>ONEP01000088.1 GCA_900316875.1 Candidatus Ruminimicrobium bovinum | reverse complement strand
GAAAAGTCCGTTTGAAACTTTACTTGCTATCGGTATAGTTTCCGTAATCTCAATTCAAACATTACTTAATATTGCGGTGGTTACGGGGTCGATTCCGCCAACGGGTTTACCGCTTCCGTTTATCTCGGCAGGCAGCACAAGTTTAGTTGTTTTTATGAGTGCGATAGGGGTGTTGCTTAATATCGGTAAACAGAGAAAAATTTAACTCTGCTTATTTTTTGAAATTTTGTTTAAAAAATGATACAATAAAAAGAAAAGTGTGTTACAATAATTCTGTAATCAGAAAAATATGCATAACAAGTTTTTTAAAAACTACATAAACTTAAAAGATAAAAATTTAAAATGGTATAATCTAAATTTTTATTATGTTGCAACTATTACAATGATTGTTGCTATGATTATCGGATATTTTACTATTAAGCCTTATGCTCCTAATAGTTTTTGGAATATATATGTAGTGAGTTTTACTCACGTAAATGCGGTGCATATAACATTTAATGTCATTATGTTGGTCTTACTTTCGCTTTTGTTAGAAAGACATTTTGGTTCATTCACATATTTGATAATGTTAATTTTTATTATTCCTTTGGCAAATCTTTCTTGTTTCGCAACTAAATCCTTTTTATACACATATGATACAAAATGGAGTGGCGCAGGTGAGTCTTGTGTGAATTATTTTTTGTTTGGGCTTGTTTTGGTTCTTGTAGCATTTAATTATAGAGAATATATATTGTCTAAAAATGCATTTATATTTTTCATACCATTAGTTTTTTTCATATTTCTCTCTTCGGTCAACTCAAACAATATTAGTACTCCATCGGACTTTTTTACTCATCCATCAATGAGATTTATGGATGTCTTTTATACAAATACTGCTGGGCATTTTGCACCATTTATAGTTGGCATTATTATAGGTATATTGATATTTACAATTTTATCAACAACAAAAATAAGCGACAAAAAAAATCGGAGCAATAACGGGTCATAAAGGTTAATTCTGCCAACGAAGTCGGCATGTTGCTGTCCATAAGAGCAGATATAATAAGTTTGGTTGTGTTTATGTCGGCAATCGGAATTTTATTGAATATAAACAAACAAGTCAAAATTTAATAAATATATATTTTTTATCGGAAAAACATTTGCGGTCTTCAATGAGTTAATTGAAAATCGTAATATTATAAGTTTGAATTTTGATAATTATATAGTAAATCTGAATTAATATTGCGAATAAAAATTCAAGTGTTGAAATTAAATAATATTTGGTGTAATTTATTTTATATTGTAAATTTCTTGACATTTATGTAGTTAAAAAGTATAATTCCGCGGAGGTGATTACTATGGAAGAAAAATCTGAAAATCCTATTAGGTTTCAATTTGTATCAGAATTTAATAATGAAGTTTTAGTAGCAAGAAGAAAAAACTTAAATAAAAAATTGGGTTTTTTGTTGCTTGTGTGTTCAATATTTTTTATTTTACCTATATTTGCTATAATTTTTGTAAGTAAAGATCCTTCGACATTTGCAGCTTTAGGTTTTTTGGGATTTACAATATTTTCTATTGGTTCTTCTGTATATTATTTTACTAAAAATGAACGAAATATAAAAAATGCCGATAAAACAATAACTTATACTTTTTATGAAGATTTTGTTGAAATAATCAAAAACAGTGGTAATAAAAATAAAAAAGGTAAATTAATAGCAAGTTGTTTATATAAAAATTCATTTTCGACGCAGACCGTGGCTAAAATTACCGAATTTGATGATTTGCAAATCTCGCGATTTTTAGAACGATTATATTTCAGGATAACTGACTAATAAATATACCAAAAGGATTGAGAAAGGATCGTTTATGAAAAAAATAGGATTAGTGGGTGGTACCGGGCCAGAATCCACACTTATGTATTATAAGGAATTAAACTCAAGAATTGATAAGATTACAGACGGAAAACAAATGCCGGAGATTGTTATTGAGAGTTTAGATTTCAGAAGAGCATGGAATTATGTTTCGTCGGGAAGATATGACCTCCTAAAAGAATATCTTTCCGAGAAAGTGCTTTGCCTGAAAAATGCAGGTGCAGAAGTAGTATCTTTGACAGCAGTGACAATGCATATTGTGTTCGGGGATTTAGTTAATGATACCGGCGTTTCGTTAATCAGCATTCCTAAAGCGGTCTGCACAGAGGTAAAGAACAAAGGATATAAAAAGATTCTTCTTCTTGGAACTATTTTTACAATGGAGCAGGATTATATGAAAAATGATTTCAGGGATGCGGGTATAGAAGTATATATTCCTGATGAAAATGATCGTTACCTTGTGGCAAAACGAATTTTTGAGGAGTTGGAATTAGGAATTGTTAAGGAAAGCACTTTAAAAGAGTTCCAAAGCATAATAGATAAAATACGAGACAAAAATGGTATTGAAGCAGTTGTACTGGGATGCACGGAACTTCCTCTTTTGTTGAACTCAGAGAATTGTTCTGTTCCGTGTTTGGATAGCGTTGAAATACATATAAATGATTTGATTCATGAGGTTTTATAAGTAATGCTTTTTGGTTTAGCGATAGCAAGTTATTTGGTAAAAGCAGTTACTCACGGTAAAATGTGAAATTTGAAATGGAGCAATAATATGTCAAAGTTTAATCGTTGGCAGTATTTTTTTGTCTCAAATGATAAGGTTAATGCAGTATTTTCAATTGAAACAGATAAGGGAGTGTTTTGTTTTCAAGTAAATGAAAATCGAATCTTGTTTATTCCGACTAATGTTATGGCAGAATTGTATCCAGATATAGTGCCTAAGGGGTATAAGGCATAATGTTGAGAGTTAAGATAAAAAGTTTTCAAAAGTAATTGAATTATATAAAGAAAAATAAATGGTTTGCTATAAGATTGGTGTAGCGGACTGTGAACGGGTTGTACGCAGTATGTGTGACAATAAACATATCGAAAAAAGCGGGATGTAAAATTTACGATTTCAAGATATTTTGAAATCACTTAAAAGTGATTGGGTGATATTATAAATTAATTGAAAATTTTATAATAATTTTGTATAATCAGTCGGAGATAAGGTGATTTTATGGATAATCAAAGTAACGTTAAATTCTCTTTTACAGTTCCTTTTAATAATGAAGATATAAT
>ONEP01000151.1 GCA_900316875.1 Candidatus Ruminimicrobium bovinum | reverse complement strand
TTATTTGTTTTATGTTGACTTTTATAACTTTATATATTAAAATAATTATATAAATATTCCGCTTTGTAAATAGTAAAGCGGCTAAATTATAAAAATATGAATATAAAAAAAATTAAAGAAAAATTTATTAAAAACAACGGTATTTTAAAATCAAATCAATTATACGATTTAGATTTGAATTACAATGATATTCAATATTTAATTGAAGAAGATTCTATTGAAAAAATAAGAAACGGATATTATTGTTTAAAAGGTAATAATTATAGTGAAGAAAAATTAATATCTTTGCTTTTTCCAACTGCCGTTATCTGTATGGATTCCGCTTTGTTTTATTACGGATATAGTGATAAAACTCCTTTGTGTTGGCATATTGCCGTAAATAAAGATATATCTAAAGCAAAATTTAAAATATCATTTCCTGTTGTTAAACCCTATTATATTGAACCAAAGGAATTAGAATACGGAATAACAACTGCAAAATACAAAAATTGCAGTATGAAAATTTTTGACAGAGACAGATTAATTTGTGAATGTTTTAAATATGAAAAAAAGATAGATAAAGAACTGTTTAATAAAGCCGTTCAGGCATATATAAAAGATTCTAAAAAAAACATTAAAAATTTATTGGAATATTCAAAAAAAAGGAATATTCAAAAAAAAGCAAAAAACATAATAGGACTGTTTTTATGACGACAGATTTAGGTAAATCAATAATAGAACAACTAAAGAATAAAAGTAAAAATACGGGAATATCTTTACAGGTATATTTACAATTATTTTGCCAAGAAGAATTTTTGAGAAGATTATCTTTTTCAAAATATTCAAATAATTTTATTTTAAAAGGTGGTCTTTTTATATATACATTAACAAATTTTGAAAGCCGAGTAACAATAGATATCGATTTTTTATTAAACAAATTATCTAATTCAATTGAAACAATAAAGAATATAATGGAAGAAATTATAAAAATTGAAACAGGAAATAATTACATTTCTTTTAAAATAAACAAAATAGAAATAATTTCTCCTCAAAGAAAGTATAACGGTATTTCTTGTCAATTAATCGGAAAGATAAAGAACACTAAAACTCCATTTAATGTTGATTTTGGATTCGGTGATGTTATTTTTCCAAAACCTAAAAAACTAATGATTAATACACAGTTAAAAAATTTTTCTAAACCTACAATAAAAGTTTATTCCATTGAAAGTACTATTGCAGAAAAACTTGACGCTATAATACAAAGATTTGAATTATCGAGCAGAATGAAAGATTATTATGATATATATTATCTTGCAAACAAATTTGATTTTAATGCCAATAATTTAAAACAAGCAGTAATTAAAACATTAAAAAACAGAAATAGTTATTATGATAAAAATACAATAAAACAAATTATTGAATTGGTTTCAAATAAGGAAGTTGTATCAAGATGGAAGAACTTTTGCAAAAAATTACAAATAAAAAATTTACAATTTGATGATGTTATTATTTTAATAACAAAATTTTTTGTTCCTATATGGAATGATATGATAGAAGAAAAGGAAATAAATAAAACATGGAATGCTTCTTTAAACAAGTGGATTTAAAATAAGTATTTAATATTCTAATTGTTAATAGATTCCAAAAACTTTTAATTACAGTGCAATTATAAGCATACAAAAACGAATTTTTATTAAATGTATTTTATTCTATCATAGATTCTGATTCCAGATTATGTCCAGAATGACAAAAAGTTATTTTTGTGGTGTGTCGTTAAAGACCTTAAGATTAAGGTCGCTATATATTTGTTAAAACTTGCAATTTTTTATTCTTTCCAACGCTTCCTTAATTCTCGGAACAGGGACTGTCAATGCAAATCTGACATACCCTTCACCGCTTTTTCCCATACCGTTACCGGGAGTACAAACTATTGCACATTCATCCAACAGTTTTGAAACCACTTCAGACGATTTATATCCTTTCGGAACTTTTGCCCAAACATAAAAAGATGCTTTCGGCTTTGTTACATTCCAACCGAGTGCATTTAGTCCGTCACATAAAGCATCTCTTCTTGCTTTATATATTGTTCTCATATCTTCCACACATTCCTGAGAACTTGTTAATGCCGTAATTCCCGCTTCCTGTACTGCTTGAAAAACTCCGGAATCATAATTATCTTTTACTTTTGCTATTGCTGCAACAATATCTTTGTTACCGCAAACCCAACCTAATCTCCAGCCGGTCATATTGTAAGTTTTTGATAACGAGTGAAACTCCACACCAACTTCTTTTGCTCCTTCAAATTCCAAAAAACTCATAGGTTTTTCGTTGTCGTCATAATAAATTTCGGAATATGCATTATCGTAAGCAACTATAATGTTATACTTTTTGGCAAATTGTATAAGTTTAACATAAAACTCTTTAGGTGCAATTGCTGCC
>ONEP01000006.1 GCA_900316875.1 Candidatus Ruminimicrobium bovinum | reverse complement strand
TATAATTTTTGAACCGTCAACAGCCATAGAATTTGTAAGAACAAAAATTATACCCATAAGAATACCTATCACATAGGAAGCAACTACCGATGATTTAGGCGCTCCGCCTTCACCGGGAACCCAGTGCAATATGCTTACAAAAATGGATGGGGCAATTATTGCCATAATAAAAAATTGTCTTGCGGAATTTATCAACATCGGCCAAGGATGAGGACCTATAACATTTTGCAACGGTCTTGTTATAAAATATATTCCCAAAAGTATAAAAGTTACAAACATTTTTTTGTAGCCGATTTCACCGAACATTATTTTACGAATTTTACCCACTTTTGAAACTTCCCAAGCCATTCCGAAATAAATTATGCCTGTTATTAACGGGACTAAAATATTTAATAAAACTTCCATTATAATTCTCCGGATATAACAAATTTTAAATTTTTATGAGGTACTTTATTATTTTTTAAATCGGAACTTTCACTTACAAAAAAAATAGGATGTTGTTTGTTATTATCTTCGGTAGTTATTTCACAATGAACCGTATTTTTTAAAACCGTAAAAAAACCGAAATTTATATTATTATACATAATTTTTACGGTTATAAAATCCGAATTTTTCAATTCATCATCTTTTAATTTCTTTAAAAAAACATCAATTTTATCAACAGCAAAAACTAAATATAAAGGTTTGTATTCAATATTACCGGGATTTAAAAAAAACAAATCTTCATTATCTTTATGGTAACAAAGTTGAACTTTTGTATTTCTTTTACCTATACACATCAATCTGTGTGAACCGAAATTTTTTCTTGATGTATATAAAATATCAACCGTTCCTGTTTTTGTTCTTGTGATTATTGCTTTTCGCGTAGGTTTTAGTGTTCTTACTAATTTTTTCTTTTCCAGTAAATTAAAAACTTTTTCACAGGCATTGATCGGTTTTAATGTTATTTGTTTCATTGTCTTTCAAAAGCCAAAACAGCATTATTTAATAACATCGTTATGGTCATAGGTCCTACTCCGCCGGGAACGGGAGTTATATTTATATTCATATCTTTAACATCTTCAAAATCAACATCACCGTATAATTTTTTATCAACTCTGTTAATACCTACATCAATAACGGTTGCACCGTCTTTTATAAAATCTTTCGTCAAAAATTTTGCTTTACCTATGGCGGCAATAACAATATCGGCTTGTTTTGTTATTTGTTTTAAGTTTCCGGTTTTTGAATGTGCCATTGTCACGGTCGCGTCGTTTGCCAACATTAACATTGATATCGGTTTACCTACTAAGTTAGACCTTCCTATAACAACAGCATTTTTACCTTTTATATCAATACCGGAATATTTCAACAAGTATATTATTCCCATCGGTGTGCAGGAAACAAGCATCTTTTTATCGACAATTTCTTTCCAACTTTTAACAAGTGTAAGCATTCCCGCATTATAAGGGTGCAAACCGTCAACATCTTTTGAAGGTGAAATAGTTTCTATACATTTATCGGGATTTTGTCCGTTAGGCAAAGGAAGTTGTAACAATATTCCGCAAACATTTTCATCTTCGTTTAATTTTTTTATAAGAGAAATTATTTCTTCCTGTGTGGAATTTACAGGTAACCCGTGATGAAAAGATTTCATACCTATTTCCTGACATGCTTTTATTTTTGAGCCGATATAAACTTTGCTTGCAGGGTCTTCACCGACAAGTATTGTTGCAAGCCCGGGAATTCTACCTTTTTGTTTTGACAACAAAGCTACCTTTTCTTTAAGTTCCAACCTTATTTTTTGCGATATTTCTTTACCGTTTATTATATTCATAAACATCCTCGTTATCAAATATATTATTATCTCGTTATTATATAAAATTTTTTATAAAATACCCAAAAGTGCGGAAACCGTTTTTTTAGGTGACATTTGAAAAGAATTTGACAAAGTAATTCCTATCCTGTCTGCGGCAAGCCATTTTAAAAATTCTTTTTGATTATCTATTGTCCAATCACCATACCCTACGGAAAACCTGTTTGTTGTTTTATTTGTTTTTTTTATTTCGTTACAAATATTATTTACAAGTTGTTCTACAGCCACCGAACCTATTGAATCGTATATATATGCCGATAACGTATTATTTTCATTTTGAAGAGCCGTAACTTTTTCGTCTATTGAGGAACCTACCGTTGCAACCATACCGAATACTTTTTTTGAATTTTTTAACAAATTAAAAATATCTTTACTGTAAATTACAAAATTGTCCAATATAATTTTATTACCTTCAATTTTTTTATCGGCTATACTTGTTGCGAATTTGGGTTTAAATATTTTTTGAGCAATATCAATAGATTCTAAAATTATTTCTTCAATGTTGGAATTTATTTTCGTTCTGTATTTATTGGCTCCCATTCGAACCAAAACATCTTCAAATTTAATTTTTATATTCAAAACATTATTCATCATTTAAGTTTTAAAGAATTAACCGTTACAAAAGTTTTTTTATTTGCTTTTACGGATATTTCAATTTCTTCCGTTCCTACAACTCTGTTTGCATAATCCAAATAATTTATTTTTAATTTATGTACACCTTCCGGCAAAACAAACCTTGCCATATTGATATTTTCCGGTAACGTTCTCCACGATCTTTTATCCGATTTTTCAAGTAATGATGACGTTATGTTTAACAAGCTGTTTGTTATAATGCTTAACGTATGGTCACCTTTTTTTTCATGTTGGCGAACCTGGTCTGTAACAACCTTGGTTAAAACATATCTTGCAACGGCTCTTGCTATTGTTTTGGCATAAACTGCCGTATTATTATTTTTTAAAACGGCTTCCATAACCGAAGCAATATCACCGGCTAAATAACCGTTTGAAATATTCCGTGAACTTTCCTCAACGGAAAAAGAAACTATTTCATTTTCATATCGAACATATTTTGGAAAAGCAACTTTTATAAAATCGTTCGCAACACCTGCCCTTACGGCAGAAAACACCTGTTCAACTTTTTCCTGTTCGGGACTTGTTGCCGCCGTAGAGATAAAATACGGCCAAGCATTATAAAAAGACAACTCCAGTATATTATCTGTTTTTTTCGGAGATAATCCGTTATAATTTACAATTATAACCTCACCGGAATTTTTACCCGGGTTTATTAATTTTACATTCGGATATTGTGTTTTTAACTGTTCGGTTTGGCTTGACATTCCCAATTTATAATACATAGTATATAAACTGCAAATTAAATCATCCGGAACATTCACGGCATAATCTTTATTTACATTATAATACCTTAATGCCAATTTATAAGATATCAATGCATCATTATAATAACCGGCATTTTCATAAACAATTCCCATGAAATATCTTACAAAACCGTCATCGTTATAAAATGCTTTACCGTTAGAATCCGCTTTTATTTTTTTAAACAGGTTATCAACCTGCCTTGCTTCAACTACGGCTTCATTGTCACGGCCATCCAAAATATAATTTAATGCACAAAACACATTTGCATAAGCCATTTCATAAGGTTGTCCGTAATAAGGAATAACATTATCGTTTGAAAACAGCGAAAACACACCTGCAGAAATGCTTTTCGTATAATTTATTGAATATATTTGTTTTGCCTGTTCAAATGAGGAATTACTGTCGGAATATTTTTTAGACAAATGCTGCGCTAAGCCCAAATCCAAATAATATAACAATCGGTTTTTATTGCCATACGTTTTTTGTGAATTATCAACCAGAGCAGCGGCATCTTTATATTTTTCTTTTGTCATTAAAGTTTCAAGTTTTGAGTAATAACCGTTTAACCCCGAACATGAAACCAAAAAAACAGGCAGAAAAAACAATAAATATTTTAATTTTTTAAAATACATTACTTAAGCTTTATATTTGCTTTTGCCGACGAATTTTTTAATTTTCTTTTGTCCTATCCAAACTTTTTCATTTGTTTCTATATTAATAAGTTCCAATTCAACCTGATAATATTTTACCGATTTATTTTTAACGGAATCGGTAATTGTATTAATTTGACCTTTCAACATAAAGTCGGCACCTTTTTCCTTACCGAATTTTTTTACCGTTGCAGGATCGGAAAAATCGGCTTGATCAAGTCTTTCCGCACGAACTTCATCTCTTTGATCTTTTGTTGCAACAAAAGTTGCTTTACCGCTGTTTAGAAGAGCCATTTCCAAATCTTTTGTAAAAGTTTCCGTATTTATATGTTCATCACTTTTATTTAAAACGGTTCCTACAATAATTACAGGATTTTTTTGTTTTGCTTTAAGAAAAATATCATACCACGGTTTTGAAACGGAATCGTTAATCATTTCCTGTGATACAAGTTGAGAATCGACATCATTCCAATTTCCGCTTAAATCAATTACTTCACTTTCGTCAACTCTTGTAACTTTCGGAGTTGAAGAACAAGAAAACAAAACAAATCCGAAACACACCAAACTTAACATCAAAAAAACTTTTTTCATTTTACAAACTCCTTTTTTATATTTAAAGTTCAAATTAATTTTAATATTATACAAAATTTTAACTTCTCGGATGATATTTTTTGTGTTGTTGTTTTATATGTTCCTTGGTTAAATGTGTATAAATTTGCGTTGTAGATATTGAACTGTGCCCCAACATTTCCTGCACAAAACGGATATCGGCCCCCGAAGATAAAATATGTGTTGCAAAAGAATGTCTTAATGTATGAGGACTTATTTTTTTTGTTATTCCTGCAGATATCGCAATATTTTTTAACTGCCTCCAAAATTCAATTCTTGATATCGGTTTACCCAATCTTGTTAAAAAAATAAAATCCGATTTTGATTTTTTTCTGTTACTTAAATACAGTTTTAAATATGTTTTGGCAATATCGGTAAAAGGGATTAACCTTTCCTTTTTACCTTTACCTATAATTGTGACAAATTTTTCTTCAATATTTATATTGTCAAATTTTAAATTTATAAGCTCGGAAACTCTGAGACCGGTTGCATATAAAAGTTCAAGCATTGCTCTGTTTCTTAAAGATAAAATATCACTGCCGTTAACGGAATTCAATAAACGTTCAACTTCTTCGGATGTAAGTGTATCGGGCAGATTCATGGGAATTTTAGGCGCCGTTAAATTTTCGGTGGGATTTACTTTTATAATATCTTCCAAAACTAAAAATTTATAATACTGTCTGACGGATTCTATCATTCTGTAAATGCTGTTAGGACTTAAACCTCTTTCTTTTAACTGCCATAAAAAATCCGTTATTTGCCGATGTTGAGCATTTTCCTGTTCTATATTATTTTCATGTAAATATTGCAAATAAATTTTCAAATCGGTTTTATAAGATAATGCGGTATTGCGCGATAAGCCCTTTTCAATTAAAATATATGAAATAAAATTATCCAAATATTGCATACAAATATCTAATCCGTAAAATTTATTTTATAATAAAAAACACTTATGTGTTTTTATCCCAGTTGTTATCACTTTGTTTTTGATTGGCTCGTTCGGTATTTTCTTTATTTGATGGACCTGGTTCAGGTTCTTCTTTTTGTTTATTTTCCAATATTTCATTCAATTTATTTATTTTTTATATTGTATTGATCTCCATATAAAAAGCAAAATTAAAAAAAATCCTGCAAGAACAATAAAAAGAATTGTATTTCCGTTTTCGTCGTAACTTGAAATCAGAGAAACTAAAATAAATACTAAAAGAAAAAATGTAACAAAATAGTTTAGTAATCTGCTAAAAAAAGAAAGATTATTTTTTTTATAAAACTGCATTGATACCCATAAATACAAAAATATAACAAAGAACATCAGAAAAAAAATAAATATAACATTGAATTCTTCAACAATCGCAATTGAAAAAAATGTTATAAGAAAAAATAATACAGCTACAACCAAAAAATTTATAATTTTTCCAAATAAAGAGTTATTTCTTTTTGATGTTGTTGTTACAACAATCAAAAACAAAATAAACATTACCGGAATCAACACAATAACAAATATTCCAGAAGAATCAGTATCATATAATTGTTCATCTTTTTCCGACTGAATCATTCTCATAGCTTCAATATATGTTACAGCAGGAACATTTACCAAATATATAGGTTCGGAATTTTGCGGTGTAAAACAATCAACAATACCCGTAACAATATATATTGCAAGTATTTCATCTTTTGAATAAGCATCCAATAACAAATTAGTAATGGTTTGACCGGATGATATAAAGAAACCGTTTGTCCCGCCTGATTTTTGTAATAAGCCGTCAAATTCTTCTTCGCTCATTGTATCTCTTGTTTCTTTTATCAAATTTTCTTTTTGTTTTATTCCCATTTTATCAATAGAATCTGCAAAAACTTTTTTTATAAGAGCATTTCCCAATTGTTCCGTTGTTGTTGTTTTATCAAATTCTATATTTTCCTTTTTACAAACTTGTTCAATAATTTGCCTGTAAGAAAAAGGGCCTTCACCTTTTTCCAATTTATCCATAATTTCATCCAAATGTTCCTTCGGATTATTTTTAATTTTATCACTTAATTTATTTTCCTGTTTATTTTCTACAATTGCAACAAGAGGTTGTAAATCTTCATTGGACAAGTAAGTTAAAAACTTCAAGTCTTTTTCAATTGAAAATGCTAAATTCCAAGTGCAAAACAATAAAAGTGTAAAAAATACTAATCTGCCAATAAATTTTTTCATAAAAATCCTTTTATACAGCAAATTTTATCTTAAATAAAAATTTGACGATAATTCTTTTTCAATATTTGTGGAACAACCATGACCGGGATATACATTTATTTTTTTATCAAGTTGTTTTATTTTTTGTAAAGATTTTTTCATTTCCGAAACACTGCTGTCCGGAAAATCGGTTCTGCCTATGGAACCGGCAAAAAGAGTATCTCCGGAAAACAAATCATTTTCTATCAAAATACAAACTGAACCCGGTGTATGCCCGGGTGTATTTATTAAAGAATAACCGCAAAAACTTGTTTTATAATTTTGCTCGTTTTCAAAAATGATTTCAGGATTATTTATTACCGTAGGTTTGCCTATTAAATAAGAAGCGTTTTTATTTACATCACTTAAAAAAGGTATATCATTTTTATGAATTGCCAAGGGGATATTATATTTTTTGCGGATAATATCATCGGATAATATATGATCGAAATGACCATGCGTATTTATTAAAAGTTCCGGTTGTAATGCTAAATTTTTAATTGTATCAATAACAATTTGTCCGTCTTGCCCGGGGTCAATAATAACAGCAGCTTTTGTGATATCATCATATACCAACCAACAATTTGTTTCAAATTGACCGGAAACTATATTTTTAATTTTTGGCATTTTATTTTTTCTATTCTTCTTGAAAAATCTTTTTATGTTCCAACATATATACAACACCGGAATATAAAGTTAATACTGTAACGGCTAACATCAACCAATAAGGAAGTTTTAAAAGACACCAACCCGCAAAATAACTAAAGCCGGTTAATTCAAACAAATCATAAGGAGTCGTAAAATAAAAATTTGCTAAAATTGCTTTTATAATTATAATCAACAATATTACAACTATTGCAACAATTTGAGATGTTGTTTTAAATTTGCCGTGAATACTTGCCGGTATTGAAATATTTTTCGATGAAGCTATAAACCTTAAACCTGTTATAACAAATTCTCTTGCTATAATACAAATTACCATCCATGCAGGAATTGATAAAGTATACATACCGACAAAACAAACAAATGCGGATGTTATAAGTAACTTATCGGCAAGAGGATCCAAAAAAATTCCAAACGTTGTTATTGTATTATATTTTCTTGCAATTTGACCGTCGAAAAAATCAGTAATTGAGGCAGCCGCAAAAACAATAAATGCCGCAACAGATGTCCAAAGAGAATCTATTTCCAAAAGCACAATAAAAACCGGAACAAGTAAAACCCTTAATAAAGTTAATTTATTTGCTAAGTTAATTTTTGACATATTCTACCGCCGCGACTTAAAATTAAAAGACATAATTATTATACAAAAATCAAATTTAAAAAAAAAATTGCTTCGCAATTTTTTTAGCCGATAAGCTGAAAAGCCGAGTGGCTGAAAAGTTTAACGACAATTTTAAAAATTTCCGCCTTACTTCCGTTTTTCTAATTTTCCAATCTTCCAATGAGGTCGTAATTTTTAAAATTCGAAACTGTCGTTTTTATAAATTGACCGGGGTTTATTTTTTTATTTTTCAAATTAACAATTGTTATACCGTCAATTTCAGGTGCTTGAAATTCCGTTCTGCAATAAGCTTTATTTTTATCTATACTTTCTACAAAAGCTTCAAATTTCCTACCGATTTTTGCTTTATTGTTTTTTATAACATTTTCAAATTGAACATTTGCAATTATTTGTTTTCTTTCATCTATTATTTTTTGACTTTTTTTATTTTTCAATTTAAAAGACTTTGCTTTTTACTGGTCGGAATATCCGAAAATTCCTATATTTTCAAAATAATTTTGTCCGACAAAATTTACCAATTCTTTAAACTCTTTTTCGGTTTCACCAGGAAAGCCCACAATCAATGATGTTCTAAGTACAATATTGGGAAATTTATTTTTTATATTTTCAATTATTTCAACCGTATTTAAAGGCCTTGCCATTTTTGAAAGTATACTTTTGTTTGTATGTTGTATCGGAATATCAATATAACCGCATATATTTTTTCTTTCCGAGATTATTTTTAATAAATCATACGAAATATTTAAAGGATAAGCATACAATAATCTAATCCATTTTAATGAAGATATATTTGATATTTTATCAAGAAGCATAACCAAAGACGGCTTACCGTAAATATCAATACCGTAGCTTGTAGTATCCTGTGCTATAATATTTAATTCTTTTATACCGCATGCTGCAAGTGCTTTTGCTTCGTCGACCACGGATTTAATTGTTCTGCTTTTATAATCACCTCTAAGCTGCGGGATTAAACAAAAACTGCATCTGTGGTTACAACCCTCGGCTATTTTTATATAAGTTGTAGGAAGTGTTGTGGACAAAATTCTTCTTTTAAAATTATTTACACCGGACGGATTTTCAATTGACGAAAAAAATTTTTGTTTTTTTATCAATTTAACTATTTTTTCAAAACCGCCTGTTCCCACATAACCGTCGATAAAAGGATATTTTTTTATAAATTCTTTTCCTATCAATTGCGGAAGGCAACCCGAAACATAAATTTTTAAATTTTTATTTTTATCTTTTAAATTTTTTGCAGACAGAATACATTGTTCGGATTCTTTCTGTGCATCGGCTATAAAAGAACATGTGTGAATAACAATTATATCGGCTTGCGAAACATTACCTGTTATTTCAAAACCTTCTTTAACAAATAAGCCCGCAACGGCTTCGGATTCCACGGTATTTTTTGAACAACCTAAAGTTATAAGAGATACTTTATTATTCATATTTATTTTTTCAGTTCCAACGTATTTACATTATTTTCATTTGCACCGCTTAATATATCAACGGGATTATCATTAAAAAAAACTTCTACTCCGGAAACATCTCCTATTTTTATTGTAAAAAATTCATCGGCATAATAAATACTGTCCTGTCCTTTAAAAACAAAACCTTTATATTTGCTTTTACCGTCAGCGGAAACATCTATCCAAGTATCATTATTTGCTCTGACAAAAAGTCTTTGTTCCGGTAATTTCGGAACTTTCGGAGCAGGTGTAACTGTTTGCGGTTTCTCTTGTTGTATTTTCGGTTTTTCTTCCGCTGTTTTATTAACGGAAGATTCCTGTTTATTTGTTTCAGGTTCGGGTTTTTGTTCAGGTTGTTCAACAACTTTATTATTTTCCGTATCAGTTTTTTTATCTTTTATTGTTTCATCTTCCGCTGTTTTATCCTCTACCGTTTTATCTTCATGTTTTTTATCGTAAACATTATTTACACTAATTAAATCATCTATTTCATGTTCTGTTTTTTGAGCATCGGTTTTTATAAAATAATTCATCAAAAATAAAATTAATATTAAAATTATCAAAATTATCGGGATAAAAAAATCTTTTTTATTTCTTGCTTTTTTTTCTTTTGAACTGTTCTTCTTATGTATAACCTTACTTTCTTGTTGTTTTTTGGAATCATTATATTCCTGCAATATTTGTTCGCCGTTCAAACCTAAATACGAAGCATATCTTTTTAAAAAATTTTTATAATAAACTTCTGCCGGGAAAGCTTTTACATTTGAAGTTTCCAAAGCAGCCAAATAATTTCTGTTTATTTTTGTTATTTTATGAACTTCTTCTATTGATAAATTTTTTGCTATTCTTGCCTGTTTTAATTTTTCACCTAAACTTTCCATATTAAAGCACCTCTATAATTCTATAACTTCCGTTTCTTTATCGGGAACAAATTTGAATAACGAATTATTTAATTTTATATTGGTTCTGTAATTTTTCAACTTAACATTTAAAGAAAAATTTCCGTTATCAAAAACGGTTTCGTTAACAAAATAATTTTCTTTATCAATATTGATAAATAATTTCCAACCTTCATTTTCGATAGGTTTTATAAGTAAAATATAATCGTCATCGGTTTGTCCCGATAATTCTATGGTAGCTGTTTTTTTGAGCTGTTTCCAATTCTTGCTGAAATTTATCATTGTTGCAACTATAATATCGTTTTTAAGAACGGATTTCCAATTATCTACTATTGCCTGATTATTGGCAGGAACATAAACCGTCATTTTTTTACCGTCTATATAGGTATATTGTAATTGAGGAGCTTTTTGAACTATACATAAATTATTTTGTTTTTTAAATTTAACATCTCCGGAAGAAGTTTGTTTTTCGTTGACGGAATAATAATTTATCTGTTGAACATAATCAACCGATAAATTTTGAATTGAATTATCTTTTTTTTCGATATTTACAAGTATGGTATCTACCGATACTTCCCGTGCAAACAAATTACTTCCCGCAAAAACAACAAAAAACATTAAAATAAATTTTTTCATAATTTTTCACCTACCCGTTTTGTTGTAAGTATTCCTCTATCAAATTATAATTTATTTCCCAACGGTTTGTTCCCTCCGGTTTATGAATAAAACCCCTTATTTCCAAAAAACTTAAAATATTTGTTGCACGGGCAGAACCGCCGAAATTTGCTTTTAATAAATCCTGCGATATTCTTCTTCTTTCAAGTATAAGTTTTAATGCCGGTATTAAATCTTTTTCGGCTTTATCTTCTGCCGTTGCTATTGCATTTTCCGTAAAATTCTGTTCAAGTGCCTCATATATTTTAGGGAAATTTTGGTCTGCTATAAATTTTACAACCTGCTCGATTTCTTTTGAAGAAACAAATGCACCTTGAAGCCGGACCGGGCGGGGCTCCGACGGAGGTAAAAACAACATATCACCTTTACCTATTAAACTTTCGGCACCGATTGTATCAAGAATAACTTTTGAATCGACCGATGATACAGTTTGGAAAGATAATCTTGCGGGAAAATTTGCTTTAATTGTTCCGGTAATAACATTTACCGTGGGGCGCTGTGTTGCAAGTATCAAATGTATTCCGACAGCCCTTGCCATTTGTGCAAGCCGTTGAATTGAATCTTCTATTTCTTTTGAAGCAACCATCATTAAATCCGCCAACTCATCTATAATAACAACTATATAATAATCTTTATCCTGACCTTCCGCCGCCATTTTATTATTATAATCTTCAATGTTTCTAACCATATTTTGTGCATATTTTTCATATCTGTCTTCCATAACTTTAACAAGCCGTTTTAAAGCTTCCGATGCTTCGTTAGGCCGTGTAATAACATCCGCATCTTCTGCCATACAGCACGGATTATATAAATGCGGAATATCTTTATATGCCGTCATTTCAACTCTTTT
>ONEP01000023.1 GCA_900316875.1 Candidatus Ruminimicrobium bovinum | reverse complement strand
TTTATCAACAAAATAATCCATCATTTCTTTTATTATTTTAAAGTTAAATAACACTAAAACAATAAAAAGTGCAATTAGCGTCCATTCAAATCCCAAAATTGTTTGATATGTTTTCTCAAACGCATCATTAGATTTATAGTTAATACCATAAATATTTTTACAATAATCATTGACATCTTCATATAAATCAAAATTATTGAAAATTATATTAAAATAACAATTTTCATCTAAATCTATATTACAATTTTCCACATTTACAATAAAAGAATAATTATAAATATCTATCGGAAACATACCGGCAACAATATAATCAGTTTCTCCATTGAAAGTGTATAACTTTACAATGCTACCAATATTTATATTAAACCTTTCCGCAAAAGTATTACATATAATAATACTATTATTTTGTAAATTATCAATTTGAAAATTCTTTTCTGCAAATTTTTTAAAACCTGAGTTGTAATAAAATGACGTTCCGCAATAAGCATTTTCACGCGCTGAAACATTTTCGAAATTTTCAAAATCAAAATAAGGATATTCGTTTTCTTCAAAAACAGTCGTCAAAAAAATATTTTCAATTTGAAAAATCATATCTTTATTATCGTAATATTCACAATTTTTGATTTTTTTTGTCTCCGATATTGTAATTTCTGCCGAAGTGGATAATGTCCCATAAGTTTGATATAAACTTGTTTTTACAGAAAAAACCAATAGTAAAGTTTCACACATTACAATGTAAATCAAAATGAAAACCATTAAACTGAAACTTAAATATTTAAAGCAATTTTTTAATTCCCATTTTATTAATTTAAACATTTTTTACTTATTAAAAATATCAGAGATGATTTGACCATCTTTAAGCGTTACAATCCTTTCAGCCATTTGAAACTCCAACGGATTATGCGATACTAAAATAACAGTGTTACCTTGTTGATGAAAATTTTTTAACAATTCCATAATAATTTTTCCGTTTTTTGTGTCCAAGTTGCCACATGGCTCATCTGCAAAAACAATATTTGGATTTTGTATAAAGGCTCGCGCTATACAACATCTTTGCATTTCCCCACCGGAAAGAGTTTTTGCTTTGCAACATAATTTATTAAATAATCCAACATGTCGCGCTATTTTTTCAACTTTCTCACCTACTTTATCTTTTTTCTCCTTAGATATTAGAAGCGGTAATGCAATATTTTGAAAGACCGTATAATTCGGCTCTAAAAAAAATTGCTGAAATATAAAACCTATTTCATGCTGTCTAAACTTTGCCCGCTCTTTATTTGTAAAATCAGATAAGTCTTTGCCGTTTATAATAACTTTTCCGGTTGTCGGTATATCTAATCCGCTCATTATACTCAATAATGTACTTTTCCCACTGCCGCTTTCTCCTGTTATAGACAAAAATTGCCTTTCCGGCACGACAATGTCAATACCGGAAAGTGCAACATTTGTAAAGAATTTTTTTGTAATATTCTCAAGCTCTATCATTTATTTCAGATAATCATAGCCTGCATAACTTAAATAATTCACACTATCATATTCGTCATATACAATGTATGAAAAACCGCAACCGTAACCGGCTATATTGACACTTCCACTCGTAAGATAAGTACCCGCACCGTGACGAACCGCATAAATTACACGTTCAATTCCATCAGTACACCGTACTCTTGCATACCATAAATCACCTGCTTTTTGTGCCAGAGTAATTTCTTGACTCTCAAAACGATATGTATTTCCTTCCGCATATATACTCCCATTCACATTTGCCTTTAAAGAATCATTCGCATTTGTAACATAAATTGTTTCTCTGCGTTCATCCTCATGCCCTGCAACATCAATTACATAAGAACCGTCTGAATCCGGATCACTACATGAAACTAATCCTAATGTAACTACACATAATAATGTAATACATACAAATAAGTTAACCATTTTCATTACTTTATTGCGCTTCATAATATAAATCTCTCATTAATAATTATTTATAATATTCGTATTTGAAGCACGAAAACCAATTTACGGCGCCGTAGTTCTCGCCCACTTCTCCTACTAAATTATATTCACTGATTGTTTCGGTTTTTAACGTTTTACCTATAATTGCTCTTCTACCAAACAATCTTACTGTCGATGTGTCTTCATCCTTTTTTATCGATAAATCCGTTACCCATATATTTCCACCTATTTGTTCAAAAGTATAAACTTTTCTCTCTATTTCAAAAATATTGTTTTCATCATCTAATATTTCACCATATATTTCAGCAACAAATTCGTTTTTATTTGATTTTTGTACTTCCATATAAACAGTTTTTTGCAAATCACCATTTATATCGTTCAATATATAATCATATTTTTGAATTTTTACATCTCCGCAACCTAAAAGAGAAATAAACGAAATAAATAACAAAATTGCAACAAAAAACTTATAATTTTTTTTCATTTTTTTAATCTAATACCTCAATCACGCAATACATTTCAAACGTATCATACTTTTACGATTGCACACTGCGAAGCGCACATTTAATCGTATCATGTATCTCCTATATAAATTTTTAGAAAGCAAGTTTTCCTTAACTTTCTGATTAAGTATATCATAC